>NZ_JBJDNH010000036.1:0-59129 GCF_044900465.1 Klebsiella sp. NPDC088457
GACTCCGTACCGCTCTTGCTGAAGAAGCTGTATTTCAGATTGCCGGGCGTTAACGCGGCCAGCGTTTTGCCCAGCATGGCCCGCAGCGGGTCAAGTAGCTCCTGGCTATGCAGAGGTTGTTTAGCGAGCTGGTGCTCGACGGCGGAAATCACAACTGGATTACGGTGCCCTACATTAAAAATTCCAAAGCCACCCAGACAATCGACAAACTCTTGTCCTTGCGTGTCGACAAGCGTATTTAAACCTCCCGCCTGCCACTCTACGGCTCCGTAATCCCCGCCAGCGGTGACCGATTTTCGGTACTCTAAAAACCCCGGGTTGACATGTTCTTTAAAGTATTCCCTGACCTCCTGGTTGAGTGCTTTCATCTCCTCATGATCAAGCGTGCGCTTCTCAATGAGATTCAGTGCGTGTGCGCTGCAGGCCAGAGCCGATGCGCTGGAAGGTAACCTGTTCAAAGTGAGCTCCTGGGGCGGGCGTATCACATGATACTGAATTAAGTATTGCAGGGATTACGCCACTTCGGTGGAGGAGCTGAAAATCGGGATAAACGCAGCGTGAAAGCGCAATTGCGCAAGATTTAATCTCACGGCGATATTTTTGGCATGTTTTACTCCTGAACCGGCACAACAAACTCACCGTCAGGCGTGCCGCCGCCTGCGTCGCGGCGGTGCAGGCTGCCCGATATGAGGGCAGAGGGCGAGACTACCGATTAATCGAGCTGGGAAATCTCCATCGCCGCGCGATCGATGATGGCGATAATCTGCTTTAGCTGCGCATCGCTGCTGGGCTGCTGGTTCACTTTGATATCCAGTACGGCTTTAAAGTTTTCCAGCGCCCGCTTCATCTGCGGATTTTTACGCAGTTCGTAGCCGACCATCCGGGCCTGCATTCGTGCCTGAATCTGGCCCAGCTGCTCCTGGTTGTCCGCATGCAGGCGGCTGCCTTCTTCGGTAATGGCGATTTTTTTGCGGCCATTTTCCTCTTCGACGGCGATCAGTCCCTGGTCCTGCAGGAGATCGAGCGTTGGGTAGATGACGCCCGGGCTCGGGCTGTAGTTACCCTGAGTCAGATTTTCGATCTCTTTAATCAGTTCGTAACCGTGGCTGGCGTTACGGGTGAGGATATCGAGGATCACCAGGCGCAGCTCGCCGTGGCCAAAGAACCGCTGACGGCGGCCGCCGCCTCTACGGCCATGTTCGCCGTGCTCGCCATGTTCAGGGTGGTGTCCGCGGGACCCGCGGCCTTCTTCATGATGATGTCGCATCGTTAACTCCTGTTTATTTTTGATATATCTAATCTATATCTAAATATGCTTCCTAAGCAACACGGAGAAAGGTTTATTTTTTAATTATTTGATTTTGTTTGATTAATTTTTATATTTTGCACTTTGTTGCTTTTTGTTATGCCTATATCAAAAAAAACTTGCATTCTTTTTTAATGGCAATCATTATCATTTACACAAAATTTAGATATATCTATAAATTTCACGAAGGCGACCGACGATGATAAAAACGAAAGCACCTCAGTACCCACAGCGCGTGCGCAACGAACTGCGTTTCCGTGAGTTAACCGTGCTGCGCGTTGAGCGTATCGGCAGCGCCTTCCAGCGTATTGTGCTGGGCGGCGATGCGCTGGATGGCTTTGTTTCTCAGGGGTTTGATGACCATACCAAGCTCTTCTTCCCGGAAGCCGGCGCCGCGTTTGTGCCGCCGGAGGTGACGGAAGAGGGCATTAACTGGGGCGAGGGCGTCCGCCCGGCGACGCGTGATTACACACCGCTGTACGATGCCGGGCGTCATGAACTGGCGTATGACTTTTTTATTCATGACGGCGGTGTCGCCAGCAGTTGGGCGCTGGCGGCGAAGGTCGGCGATAAGCTGGTTATCGGCGGCCCGCGTGGCTCGCTGGTGGTGCCGGAAGATTACGCCTGGCAGCTGTATGTCTGTGATGAATCCGGGATGCCCGCGCTACGCCGTCGTCTGCTGGGACTCAGCCGTCTGCCCGCGCCCCCGCAGGTAACGGCGCTGGTGACGATTGGCGACGAATCTTATCAAGACTATCTGGCGGATCTGCAGGGTTTCAATATTGAGTGGATCGTCGGCCATCAATCGTCAGCGCTGGCTGAACGCCTGGCGCAGGTAAGCGTTCCGGCGCAAGATTACTTTATCTGGCTGACCGGCGAGGGCGCGGTGGTGAAATCGCTGCTCGGCCGGTTTGAAAATGACGAGATTGACCCGCAGCTGGTGCGCTCCCAGGCATACTGGCACAGTAAATAGGCCGGGGTGCGGCAGGAGCGATCCCCGGGCTGCGGCGTCAACGCCTTGCCCGGGCGCCCGGCCCCGGCTAAGCGCTGCCGCCGGGGATGTTTATGCGGTTATTAGAAGAAAGAGCGCTTACCCGCGCTGTTTTTCCGCCAGCGTTTTGAACACCATCGCCACCGCGTGGGCGCCCGGGTCCATATTGCCCAGCAGGCTGTCGCTGTTGAGGTACGATGCGCGTCCGGCGCCAGCCTTGCTGGCATGGCGGGTGCGCTCGGCGCCCGCTTCTGCTGTGGCAAAGGCCGCCGGTAAATTCTCCGGCGCGGCAAGCAGCGACGCCAGCGCCGGCTGCAGGGCGTCGATCATCGTACGATCGCCTTCATCCGCCCCGCCATAAAACTTCATCTGCGCCAGACCGGCGTTCAGCGCCTCCGCCACGCTGGCCCCTTGCTCCAGTTTCTGCCCGGCGGCGGTAAAGAAGATCGACATCAGCACGCCGCTGGAACCGCCCATGACCACGGTCAGGCGTTCGCCGATCAGGGCAAACAGGGTGGCAAGGCTGGCGAGCGGCAGCTGTTGGCGGTGCAGCAGGTCGGCAATGTCACGCGCGCCGGCGGCGAAGGTCGATCCGGTATCGCCATCGCCGACTTTCGCATCCAGCGCATTCAGCTGCGTCTCCAGCGCGGACAGCGTGCCGGTGATCTGCTCCACATAGTCCGCCACTGCGCTATTTTCTGAAGGCTGGAACTCCACGCGGCTGCTGCGCAGTGCGGAAGGCATCACGCAGACCGCCCGCGGCTGTACCGGCGTGGGCCAGCTGGCGGTCTCCACTTCGGAAAGCAGCGCCTTTTCAATACTCTCTTCCAGCACGATAGCGGTTATTGAGAAGCCTTTCATATCCAGCGCCGTCACCAGCGACGCCGGGCCCATCAGCCAGTCGATGCGCTGATGGAGCGGCGTGCTGGCCAGTTCGCGGGTCAGGATCGCCATTTCCGCCACCGACACCCCGCCGAGGTTGTTGATCATCACCGCCAGGCGGCCGGTTTGCGGCAGGGCGGCGCTCAGCTTCTCCACCATCAGCTGCACAATCTGCTCACTGTTTTGGGTGGCGATGACCGAGGCGCCGGGTTCGCCGTGAATGCCCATACCCAGCTCGGCCCGATCCGGATGATGGCGCGGCGCGGTTGCGGCTTCCTGCGGCAGGTGGCAGCTGGCGAGGGCAAGGCCGAGGCTACAGGTATGGTTCGCCGCGTACCGGGCTTCGCGCAGCACCGTGGCGAGGTTGTAGCCGCGTTCGGCAAAGTAACCGGCCACTTTATGCACCAGAATGGTTCCGGCGATCCCGCGCGGATGTTTATTATCCGGCAGCGAAATATCGTCGCCGACGATCAGCATCTCGACGCTATAGCCCAGGCGGCGCGCTTTCTCGGCGGCGAGGCCGAAGTTAAGGCGATCGCCGGTATAGTTTTTAACGATCAGCAGGCAGCCCGCTTCGCCGGTGACCGCCTGAATCGCGGTCAGCACCGCATCGACGCTCGGGGAGGCAAAAATATCGCCGCAGACGGCGGCGGTGAGCATCCCTTTACCGATAAAACCGACGTGGGCAGGTTCATGGCCGGAGCCGCCGCCGGAAATCACCGCAACGTTGTTTTTGTTCAGATCGCGACGAACGACCACGCGAATCGCCGGGTCGCTCTCCAGCCGCGCCAGGTTATTCCACGGACTGGCGATAATCGTCCCTTCAATGACTTCGTCGACGAGGCTGGCGCGCTGATTAAAAAAGAATTGAGACATAACGGTTCCTGGAGGTTGAGCGAAAACACAATCCCCGGAGGCGGTGCCTCCGGCGTTAAGAAGGGGTACAGACTATTTACCCGCGGATAATACGCTTCCCGGCGACATCAAGCGTGAGCGCTTCGCCGCTGCGCACGTTTTTCAACGCCTCTCCCTGCTGACACAGGCAGGCGATACCGGCCTGGCGCGCGATAATCGCGGCGTGGGACACCTCGCTTCCCTCCTGCAGGCAGATTCCTTTCACCATCCGGCGCTCCAGCTGCAGTACGGTGGAGGGGAAGATATCGTCGGCGATGATAATGGTCGGCTCACTGACCGCCAGCGGCGCTTCGCTACGGCCCTGCAGATGACATCGCGTCCGGTGGAGAAGATCTTCAATATCAATATAGCGCGCCTGCAGGTAGGTATCGCTCAGATGACGATACTGCTGGCTGAGATCGGCCAGCACCTGATACCACGCCCATTCGGCGCCGCACTGTTCATCGCGCATAAGATCGCAGGCGGCGTCATATAAGTCCGGGTCATCAAGCAGGGTATGGTGGCCGGAAAAAATGGCGGCGATATCGGCGGAATAATTCTCCTCCGCCAGAGTGGTCAACGCGTTGAGGTCCGCCAGCGTCTGGTCAATGGCCTGTTTCAGGCGCCGCTGCTCCTGGGCGTTATCCGCGCCGTGTTGCCGCAGCGGCGCGGCGTGCGGCAGCGGGTAAAGTAGCGCTGTCCCCCGGACGCGCGCGACAGACGGCGCGCGAGCAGCCGGAGCGGCGTCCGGCCGCTCGCCAAAGTTCTCTGCCGCCAGCGCCTGGAACGCCGCCAGCGCCGCTTCGGCATCCGGCCCGCGGGCCAGCAGCCTTAAGGTATCGTTGCAGCGTACCTGTAGCAGCGCAATCTGGTTGATACTGTCCGGCGATACGCATTTGCCATCTTTTTCCAGCACCAGTTCGGCATTAAAGCCGGCTAATGTCGCCACCAGGCGTGATGCCGGGCGAACGTGTAAACCGTTGTGGTTTTTAATCACCACGGAGAGGGACTGCCCGCTACGATCGTCGGCGTTTGCCGCGGCCGCTGGGCTCTCTGCTGAGGGCGATGGTAATCCCAGCTGTACGCGTTTGGCCTCCAGCGCGCTCATCGCGTCGCGGATCACTTTCTCGATATCCGATCCGCTGGCGGCGCTGACGGTGGCCGCCAGCGTGCCTTCAACCAGCGGCGCCGCGCACAGACGGACTTTCGCCGCAATGGCCGGATCGAGGAGATCCAGCGCGGTTTCGGCGCTGAGCAGGGCGCTGCCAATATCCATCATCACCAGCACGTGGTCAGTATCGGCAACGGATTCAATCGCCTCCATCACCTTGAGCGGATCGGTGCCGATCGGGTTTTCAGGATCGTCAATACCGGCGGCGATCGCCAGCTTACAGCCGTCGCCGATTAACATCTGCCGGGCCAGTTCTCCGACACCTTCGCCCAGCTGGGCGCTATGAGAAACAATAACCAGGTTTACCATCGCTTTATCCTTACTCTTTGGCTGCGGCAGCCAGCTCCTGAATCATAAACATCACCGAGGTTGCGCCCGGATCCTGATGCCCGATGCTGCGCTCGCCGAGATAGCTGGCGCGGCCTTTACGGGCCTGCATGGTGATGGTGGCATGTGCGGCGGTTTCGGCTTGTTGCGCGGCGGTATCCAGCGCGTGCTGTACCGACAGGTGCTGTTCACTGGACTGGCGCAGCGAGTCGACCACCGGCAGCCAGACGTCGCACATGGTTTTGTCGCCGGGCTCCGCTTTCCCACGGTTCACCACGCCGTCGGCCCCTTCGCGTATCATCTGATACAGCTCGTCGAGGGTCAGGCTTTGGTGGGCCTGGGTGACCTGGGCGGCGCGAATAAAGAAGGTGCCGAACAGCGGGCCGCTGGCGCCGCCGACGTTGGAGAGCAGCGTCATTCCGGTATTCTTGAGGATAAAACCGATGTCTTTATCGGCAATCGACGGCAGTTTCTCCACCACTTTGCTGAAGCCGCGATGCATATTCAGTCCGTGGTCGGCGTCGCCAATTTCTTTATCCAGCCCGGTCAAAAAATCTTTCTCCGTAGTGAAGATGTCGCCGCAGCGATAGAGCCAGTTAACGATTTGGGTTCTGTTCAGTGACATGGTGTGCTCCTTAATGGCCCCAGTTCAGCGCCGGGGTATGGACCGGGGCGTCCCACAACGCCAGCGTATCGTCGTCGACTTGCAGCAGGGTGAGGGAAAAGCCCACCATATCCAGCGAGGTGCAGTAGCTGCCGATGAGGTTGCGTTCAATCGTGATACCGTTCTCCTCGCAGCGTGCCGCCAGGCGGTGGTATACGCCGTAGAGCTCAGAGAGCGGGGTGGCGCCGAGGTTATTCACCAGCGCGATGACGCGATCGCCCTTTTGCAGCGCCTGCTTGCTCTGCTGAACATCCTGCCAGCTGCCTTTGACGTTATCCCACTGGCGCAGCGTGCGGCTGTAGGTGCCGTTTTCCAGCAGGGTGTCGAACATTTCATCGACGGTACGATCGAGCGAGCTGAAGGGACGGCGGTCGATGCCCGGCTCGCCGTGAATGCCGACGCCGAACTCCATCTCATTATCCTGTAATTCGAATGACGGCTGCCCGGCGGCCGGTACGGTGCAGGCGCCCAGCGCGATCCCGATCGAGTGGCCGAGGTTATTAAGTCTGCGGCCCAGCTCGGCACAGGCTTCCAGCGAATCGCCGCGTTCGGCGGCGGCGCCAACCAGCTTCTCAATCAGCACGGTATTCGCCACTCCGCGCCGCCCGGCGGTGTAGAGGCTATCTTTGACCGCGACGTCATCATCGATCACCACGGTGGTGACCTTCACGCCGCTTTCGTGCAGCAGCTCGGTGGCGGTTTCGAAGTTGAGAATATCTCCGGTGTAGTTTTTGATGATCAGCAGGACGCCTTCGCCTCCGTCGATATGCAGCGCGCACTCGAACATTTTATCCGGCGTCGGCGAGGTAAAGATCTCGCCCGGACAGGCGCCGGCAAGCATACCCTGGCCGATATAGCCGCAGTGCATCGGTTCGTGCCCGCTACCGCCGCCGGAGAGCAGCGCCACTTTTCCGGCCACCGGCGCATCGGCGCGGGTGACGTATACCGGCTCCTGATGCAGCGTTAATTCAGGATGGGCTTTAGCGAGGCCAAGTAGTTGTTCACTCAGTACATCTTCGACACGGTTAATCAGTTTTTTCATTATTCATGCTCCGTCGGAGTGATGCGATGCGGCCTCTCTGCGCACGGAGGCGGTCATCGTGTAGGGATGTCGTCCGGCGTGAAGAACAGTCCGACGATGTAGAGATTCTGGCTGAGTTAGCGCAAAAGAAAACGTCGTTAAAATAGGTTTCATTACGGAACGTGATTATTATTTTTTGTTCCGTAATGAAACATTATTGGCCGGATAAAGAGAAAAATGCGACCTGAGGCGATTTTTTCGCCCTCGTTCTGTCCGCGATAAGTGAGCGAAGAGGCCGCTATTTCTGCTCATTTTATGCTGCGATGGACGGCTGAGTTAGGGTGTTATCCGGTTGGTTGTCCGACTTTGCGTTAAACGGGCGGATCGGGATCGCAATCCCGTCGTTTTTCCGCGATGAATGTTCCAAAATGGAACGCGTAAAATTGTTCTCTGTTTCATATCAGAACAAAATCGGCAAAAATTTTTTTGTTCGCCGCGCGCCCTACAGTATTTGCATCGCTCCGGATACGCTCCCGTTCCCGCCATCAGCAGAAGGCCGAACAGGATGACGCCAGAGCTTATCATGTAAAACATGCACTTATTTGAGGGTGAAAGGAATGCTAAGAGTTATTCAATCTCCGGCCAAATATCTTCAGGGACCTGATGCCTCCACGCTATTTGGTCAGTATGCCAAAAACCTGGCGGACAGTTTTTTCGTGATTGCCGATGAGGTGGTCATGAAGCTGGCGGGTGACAAGGTGCTCAACGGCCTGCATAGCCACGACATCAGCTGCCACGCGGAACGGTTTAATGGCGAATGTAGCCATGCGGAAATCAATCGCCTGATCGCGATTTTGCAACAGCACGGCTGCCGCGGCGTGGTGGGGATAGGCGGCGGGAAGACGCTCGATACCGCCAAAGCCATTGGTTATTACCAGAAGCTGCCGGTGGTGGTGATCCCGACCATCGCCTCTACCGATGCGCCGACCAGCGCGCTGTCGGTTATTTACACCGAAGCCGGTGAGTTTGAAGAGTATCTGATCTATCCGAAAAACCCGGATATGGTGGTGATGGACACGGCGATTATCGCCAAAGCGCCGGTGCGCCTGCTGGTCGCCGGGATGGGCGATGCGCTCTCCACCTGGTTTGAGGCGAAGGCCTGCTTTGATGCCAGAGCGACCAGCATGGCCGGCGGTCAGTCCACGGCGGCGGCATTAAGCCTGGCCCGCCTGTGCTATGATACGCTGCTGGCTGAAGGCGAAAAAGCGCGCCTTGCCGCTCAGGCCGGCGTGGTGACCGACGCGCTGGAGCGTATTGTCGAGGCCAATACCTACCTCAGCGGCATTGGTTTTGAAAGCAGCGGCCTTGCCGCCGCGCACGCGATCCATAACGGCTTTACCATTCTGGAAGAGTGTCACTACCTGTACCATGGCGAAAAAGTGGCGTTTGGCACCCTCGCGCAGCTGGTGTTGCAGAACAGCCCAATGGAAGAGATTGCAACGGTGCTGAACTTCTGCCAGAAAGTGGGCCTGCCGATGACGCTGGCGCAAATGGGTGTCAAAGAGGGCATCGAAAGCAAAATTATGGCGGTGGCGAAGGCTACCTGCGCGGAAGGCGAAACTATCCATAACATGCCTTTCCCGGTCACGGCCGACAACGTGTACGCCGCCATTCTGACGGCCGATCTGCTCGGCCAGCAGTGGCTGGCGCGTTAACGCCTCGCTCTCGCTGTGGATGAAGGGTACAACGCGTTTCTCCCCTCCGCCCGTGATGGGCGGAGGGGTTATCTATTATTCAACAGCGGAAAGGGAAATGACGGCGCAGACTCAGGACTCCGGTAAAACAGTATCCTCCGTTATCAGCCAGTCGTGGCAGCGCTGCAGTAGGTTTATGCCGCGGGAAACCTGGCAGGCGCCGCATCAGGCGCAGGGGCTGACTTTCGAATCGATCTGTCGGCGGAAGACCGCGCTGCTGACCATTGGTCAGGCCGCGCTGGAAGATGCCTGGGAGTTTATGGATAGCCGCCCCTGCGCGCTGTTTATCCTCGATGAGTCCGCCTGTATTCTCAGCCGCTGCGGCGATCCGCAGACGCTGGCGCAGCTGGCGGAGCTGGGGTTCCTTGACGGCAGCTACTGCGCGGAAAGCATCATCGGCAGCTGCGCGCTTTCGCTGGCCTCAATGCTGGGGCAGCCGGTGAAAACCTCAGGCGATCAACATTTTAAACAGGCGCTCCACGGCTGGTCATTTTGTTCGACGCCGGTGTTTGATAACCACGGCCGCCTGTTTGGCTCCATTTCGCTGGGCTGTACAACCGACCAGCAGGCCTCCTCTGACCTGTCGCTGACCCTGGCTATCGCCCGCGAAGTGGGCAATTCGCTGCTGACCGACAGCCTGCTGGCCGAGTCCAACCGCCATCTCAACCAGATGTATGGCCTGCTGGAAAGCATGGATGACGGGGTGATGGCGTGGAACGAGCAGGGGGTGCTGCAGTTCCTTAACGTGCAGGCGGCGACGCTTCTGCATCTTGATGCGCAGTCCAGCCAGGGGAAAAATATTCACGAGCTGGTGACCCTGCCGGCGCTGTTGCGCCGGGCGATCAAGCACGCCCGTGCGCTGAGCCATGCCGAAGTGACTTTTGAAAGCCAGCATCAGTTTATCGATGCCGTCATTACCCTCAAGCCGATTGTCGAAGAGCAGGGCAACAGCTTTATTTTACTGCTGCACCCGGTGGAGCAGATGCGCCAGCTGATGACCAGCCAGCTGGGCAAGGTGAGTCATACCTTCGAGCAGATGTCATCCGACGACCCGGAAACCCGGCGGCTGATTCATTTTGGCCGCCAGGCGGCACGGGGCAGTTTCCCGGTTTTGCTGTGCGGTGAAGAGGGGGTGGGCAAAGAGCTGCTCGGCCAGGCAATTCATAATGAAAGCGAGCGCGCCGGCGGCCCTTATATTGCGGTGAACTGCCAGCTGTATGCCGACAGCGTGCTGGGGCAGGATTTTATGGGCAGCGCGCCGACCGATGATGAAAACGGCCGCCTGAGTCGTCTGGAGCTGGCCAGCGGCGGAACCTTATTCCTCGAAAAAATCGAGTATCTGGCGCCGGAGCTGCAATCTGCGCTGCTGCAGGTGATTAAGCAGGGGGTGTTAACCCGTCTCGATGCCCGACGCCTGATCCCGGTGGATGTCAAAGTGATTGCCACCACCACCGTCGATCTTGCCAACCTGGTGGAGCAGAACCGCTTTAGCCGCCAGCTTTATTACGCCCTGCACTCATTTGAGATCGTCATCCCGCCGCTGCGGGCGCGGCGCAACAGTATTTCTTCGCTGGTGCACAACCGCCTGCGCAGCCTGGAGAAGCGCTTTTCGTCGCGGCTGAAAGTGGACGATGACGCCCTGGCGCAGCTGGTGAACTACTCGTGGCCGGGCAATGATTTTGAACTCAACAGCATTATTGAAAATGTCGCCATCAGCAGCGACAACGGCCATATTCGCCTGAGCAACCTGCCGGACTATCTCTTTTCCGAGCGGCCGGGCAGCGACGCCGCCTCGCCGCTGTTACCCGCTAGTCTGACCTTCAGCGCCATTGAAAAAGAGGCCATTATTCATGCCGCCCGCGTCACCAGCGGCCGGGTGCAGGAGATGTCCCATCTGCTCAATATCGGGCGGACGACGCTGTGGCGCAAGATGAAGCAGTATGATATCGACGCCAGCCAGTTTAAGCGTAAACATCTGGAGTAGCGCCGCCGCGGCCTTTCCCGGCGGCGCTCTCTGCTACCGTGTCCCCCCTCCTCGAGTATCCCCGCGTCCGGGTCGGTAACGCCACAGTTGAAAATGAGAATCATTTATGTGATTTATAGTGGCTTTGGTGCCAGCCCTTCAGGGAAAAGTGAATGTCCAATATTGAGCTGCAGGTGCTGTTTGAGCGTCATGCCCAGCCGCTGTTGGCGTATCTGAAAAGCCAGCTGCATGATGCGCAACTGGCTGACGATCTGATGCAGGAGAGCTTTGCCCGGCTCACCGAGCATTATCCACAGGGAAAAATTCAGGATAGTGAGTCCTATCTGTTCCGTACTGCCCGGAATTTGCTGTTCGATCATTACCGTCAGCTGCAGCGACGGCAAACGACGGCGTTCAGTGCCGATGAGATGGCCCATTTTCCCAGCGGCGATCCGAATGCGGAACAACGCGCGATTGATCAGCAGCAGGCCGAGAGGATTATCGTTCAGCTGATGACCCTGCCGGAGCGGACGCAGACTATTTTTCGTCTCAGCCGGTTTGAGGGCGTGGCGCAGGCGGATATTGCGCAGCGGTTGGGCGTGTCGCTCAGCACGGTAGAAAAACATCTGGCGCAGGCGCTGGCAGCCCTGCTGTGCGGAATGCAGAAATAATGGCATTTTTTTTACGGGTTTTACCTGTTTCAAACGTCTTAATGATTAACCCGGATAGTCAGGAAGCAGTGAAATGAGTCAGTTAAGTGAGGCAATACGTCAGCAGGCCGCGCTATGGGCTGTGAAAATGGCCGAGCGGTCGCTGAGCGATGAGGAGGAGCGGGCGATGACCGCGTGGCGGGATGAAGATCCGCAGCATCTCGATGCGCTGATTCAGGCGCAGCAGCTGTGGCTGATGCTCGGCGCGTTGCCGCGATCTGCCCCGGCTGACTCGTCCCTGAATACGCCATCCTCCACCGTGGTTCCCCTACCGGCCCGGGCGGCGGTCCGACCCCGCTGGCGCCACTGGGCGACGGCCGCTGTTGTCCTGCTGGCGCTCCTCCCCGTGCTGTTTCTGCTTCCCGATCCCTGGCTGCGCTGGCAGGCCGATTATTACACCGCCGTCGGCGAAATCCGCCAGGTCACATTACCGGACGGCAGCCGGGTGGATCTCGATAGCCGCAGCGCCATCGCCCTGCATTTTAACGACAACGAGCGGCGCATCACGCTCCTCTCCGGACACGCCTGGTTTACCGTGGCGCCGCTTAGCCGTCGCGAGACGCGCCCCTTTCGCGTAGAAGCGAAGGGCGGCATCACCCAGGCATTAGGTACGCAGTTTAGCGTCGATCTCGCTGGCGGCGGCGCGGATGTGGCGGTACATGAGCACAGCGTGCGGGTCAGCTATAAAGGGCAAACGCTGGTGCTGGCCGAACAGCAGGGGGCGCACTATGCCGATAATCAATTGACGCGACGCCCGGTTGCGCCAGCGCAGTTTGCCTGGCGCCGCGGCTGGTTGATTATCGATAAACAGCCGGTCCGCGAAGCGGTGGCGCAGATAAATCGTTATCAGAGCCAAACGATTATCGTGATTAACCCGACGCTGAGAAAGCGGATCGTCAGCGGCACTTTCGCCCTCAATCAGCCTGAACGCGCCATTACCACCCTGTGCCAGACCCTGGGCGCGAAGCAGATGACGCTGCCGGGAATGACGTTGCTGTACTGAGTCTGACGGCCGTATTCCGCCGCATTTCCCTTAGCCATTTTTATATTTTTACTTTTTCTAAAAAATTTTTACGGGTTTGCGTATGTCGTTCGTCTTTATTGTTGAATGAGATTGATTACCATTATCAACAATAGCCGAGTACACACATGCATCAGCTACAGCTCCATTTTTGCAAAAGCCGCCATCCTCTTGCTTTTGCCATATCGCTGACGTTAGCGCTGGCAACCCCGGCGCTGGGCCATGCCGCATCGCCGGCGGTCGAAACGTTAAATCACAGCAAAAAATTCTCGATTCCCTCCCAACCGTTGCAAAGCGCGCTGTTACGCTTCGGCGAGCAGTCCGGCGTGCAGATCGCTTTTGAAGACCGCACGGTACAGGGGATGACGTCGCAGCCGCTGAACGGCCCGATGCCGATCGCCGTCGCGCTGAATCAGCTGCTTGGCGACAACGCCGTGGCCCCGGAGTTTACCGATAGCGGCCAGGTCATTCTCCGCGCCCGCCGCGGCGATGCAGCCCGCGTCAGCGGCGCCCCGAAAGACGATACATTGACCGTCACCGCCCCCTTAAAATACTTAGCCGATGATTGGGTCTATGAGCAGCCCCGCTCCGTCAGCGTGATCAATCGCAAGCAGTTGGACGACAGGCCGGCGCGGCACGCGGCGGATATCCTTGAACAGACGGCCGGCGTTTACTCCAGCGTCAGCCAGCAGGATCCCTCCCTGTCGGTGAATATTCGCGGTATTCAGGACTATGGCCGCGTCAATATGAACATCGACGGGATGCGGCAGAATTTTCAGAAAAGCGGCCACGGTCAACGGAACGGCACGATGTACATCGATCCGGAACTGCTCAGCGGGGTGACTATTGAAAAAGGCACCACCGGCGGGATGGGCAGCGCCGGTACGCTAGGCGGGATCGCCACGTTTAACACCCTGAATGCCAGCGATTTTATCTATGACGGTAAAGAGCTGGGAGGCAAGCTACACGCCAGTACCGGCGATAACGGTACCCGCTTTATCGGCAGCGGCGCGCTGGCGTGGGGCAATGAGACGGGGGATATACTGCTGGCTGCCAGCGAGCGCCATCTGGGCGATTACTGGCCGGGGAATAAAGGCAATATCGGCGATATTCGCGTCAACAACGCCACCGGCAACTACGATCGCTATGCCAGCGCGTTAAAAAATAATCAGATTACCGATAGCCGCTACAAGATGCTGTCGCGGATGGCGAAGGTCGGCTGGAATCTGCCCGCCAACCAGCGCCTGCAGCTGAGCTATCTGCAAACCCAGGTGAGCTCGCCGACGGCCAGTACGCTGACCGCCATCGGCGAAGGCGATGACCAGACGTTAGGCTGGAAGCAGAGCGGCTACGACGTGGTGATGGCGCGCAACGTCGCTCTGGATTACAGCCTTGCGCCGTACGATCGCGACTGGCTCGATCTGCACGCCAAGCTCTACTACGTGGATACCGACTCGCGCAGCGATACCTACGGTAGCGGGACGTCGGCGGCGTCTGACGATTACTGGACGCAAACCCGCCTGCGTACCTATGGCGCGCAGCTGCAAAATACCTCGCATTTCTCTCTTGCCCCGGCGCATATGCTGAAGGCGGATTACGGCGTTGAATTTTACTATGACAAAGCCTCCAGCCGCTCCACGTCAGAGGATATGGTGGGCGTGACGCCCGGCGGGAATCGTTCGATATTCAGCCTGTTCTCCACGCTGACCTATGAGTATAACGACTGGCTAACCGTCGAAGGCGGGCTGCGTTATGACCGCTATCGTCTGCGCGGCACCACCGGCATGAACTACCCCGAAGCCACCTACACCATTGATAATCCCTGCACTTCGCGTCGTCTGAGCGGCTGCGTTATTTCCAGCTCTTACCATGAATGGGCGGTGGATCGCGAACAGTCCCGGGTGTCGCCCACCATGGCGCTGGCGGTGAGGCCGGGCGTCGAATGGCTGGAGCTGTATACCACCTATGGTCGTTCATGGCGTCCGCCGGCGATCACCGAAACCCTGACCAGCGGCAGCGCCCATGGCGATTCTACGCAATACCCTAACCCGTTCCTGCAGGCGGAGCGTTCCCGCGCTTGGGAAGTGGGCATGAATCTGCTGAAGTCCGGTCTGCTGCAGGAGGAGGATCGTCTGGCGGTCAAAGTGGCCTGGTTCGATACCAAAGTGTCGAACTATATCAGCATGGCGATTAACCGCGAGAAGCCTGGCATCACCCAGCCGGGGCTGGGCAACACCGCGTATGTCAATAACCTCAACAGCACCCGTTTCCGCGGGATTGAGTATCAGCTGAATTACGATGCGGGTTTCGTTTATACCGATTTTACCTACACGCACATGATCGGCAAAAACGAATTCTGCTCGCGGAAAGCCTGGCTGGGCGGAAAACAGCAGGGGGCCGGCAGCGCCAATAACTGGTACTGGGAAGATAATGATGAAGCGAATAACTTCGTCACCTGCGACGGCGGCAGCCAGTTCAGCTCCGCCGCGTTCCTGCCGGGCGATCGCGGCTCGTTTACTCTTGGCGGACGCGCCTTCGACCGCAAGCTGGATGCCGGCGTCACGGTACGTTTTGCCCCGGGATATCAGGATCACAGCGTCCCGAGCAACTACCCCTATCTGGCCGACTGGCCGCGCTACACCCTGTTTGATCTCTACGCCAGCTACCGCGTCACGGACAACCTGACGCTGCGCGGATCCGTTGAGAACGTCTCCAACCGCGCCTATGTGGTCAGCTACGGCGAAACCCTGGGTAATACCTTAGGTCGCGGACGTACCGTGCAGGGCGGCATTGAATATCGCTTTTAACCCCGTATAACGCGGCGCAGTTCGGGCGAGCCTGGCACGCAAAAAGGCCGCGATATCTGTAATATCAGGAGACCAATATGGCATTTTCAGTGAATTACGACAGCTCTGTAGGCAGCTATAGCATTCATGATTATCTGGCTGAATGGTCAGCCACGTTTGGTGACGTTAACCACACCAACGGCAATGTGGATGAAAGCAACACTGGCGGCTTCTACGGCGGTGCGCTGTCCGGAAGCCAATATGCGATCACCAGTACCGCGAACAATATCACCTCATTCGTGGCGGAAGGAAACTTAACCTATACCCTGTTTGCCGATCCGGCGCACACGCTGTACGGTTCCCTGGATGGTCTGTCGTTCGGCGATGGGCTGCAGGGGGGCTCCTCCTCACCGTACAACATCCAGGCGCTGGACGTCAGCTTCAGCGGACTTGGCCTGAGCAGCGCGCAATCTGAAGGTCATGACGGCGTCGTGCATGAGGTGGTGTATGGCCTGATGTCCGGCGATACCAGCGCGCTGGAAACCGCGCTGAGCGGCATCCTTGAGCAGTACAACCTGAGCATCGACTCGACCTTCGATCAGGTTGCGGCGGTGGTGGGCACATCAGCGACCGCGGAGCATGCGGATCTGCTGGCGGCATAACCCATCCGTTTCCCCGCCGCGGCGGGGAAACGGTTCAGGCAGGAGAGAGAATGAGCGTAACTCAGGGGCCGCTGGCCGGGCGACAGGAGATTCTGGCGGCGTTAGCAACCTGCCGACGCGGCTTCTGGTGCGTGGCGCTGTTTACCGCCGCCATCAACATGCTGATGCTCTCGCCGGCGCTGTATATGCTGCAGGTCTACGATCGCGTTCTGCCGTCCGGCAATCTTATGACGCTGACCATGCTGACCCTGATGGTTGTCGGCCTGCTGTTGTTTCTTGGTCTCATGGAATGGGTGCGCAGCGGGCTGGTTATCCGCCTCGGCGCGCAGCTGGATATGCGCCTGAACGCCCGCGTTTTCGACGCCGCGTTTGGCACCAATCTGAAAACGGGTAATGTCCTGGCGGGCCAGGCGTTAAACGATCTCACCAGTTTACGGCAGTTCGCCACCGGCAGCGCGCTGTTCGCCTTTTTTGACGCACCCTGGTTCCCCCTCTATCTGCTGGTGGTGTATCTGCTGCACCCGTGGCTTGGCCTCCTGGCGACCCTTGGCGCGGCGCTGCTGTTGGCCCTGGCCTGGCTCAATCTGCGCCTGAGCCAGCCGCTGCTGGAGCGGGCGGGGAAGGTGGCGCTCCATGCCAGTCAGCGGGCCAACGGCCAGCTGCGGCAGGCCGAAGCGATAGAAGCAATGGGGATGTTGCAGACCTTGCGTCAGCGTTGGCGCTGCCAGCATGCCGAGTTTTTGCATTTACAAAGTCGCGGTAGCGAGAAAATGGCGCTGATCACCTCCCTGACGCGCACGTTACGCCTGGCCCTGCAGTCGCTGATGCTCGGCTGCGGCGCCCTGCTGGCGGTCCAGGGCGATATCACCTCCGGGATGATGATTGCCGGTTCTATCCTGATTGGCCGCGTACTGGGGCCTATCGATCAGGTGATTGGCAGCTGGAAGCAGTGGCTGGCGGCCCGCGAAGCCTGGCGGCGCCTGCAGGTGCTGCTGGAAGCGAATCCCCCGCAGCCTGAACGCTTAGCGCTGCCCGCGCCACAGGGCAATTTGCGCGTTGAGCAACTGACGATAACCGCGCCGGGAAGCCGTCAGCCAATCTTAATGCAGCTGCAGTTTTCGCTGGCCGCGGGGACTATTCTCGGCGTGGTTGGCGCCTCCGGATCGGGTAAAACGCAGCTGATGAAACAGCTGGTCGGCGTGCAGAAACCGCTGTCCGGCAGCGTGCGGCTGGACGATGCCGAGATCCATCAATGGGATAAAACGGCGCTGGGCCCGCATATCGGCTACCTGCCGCAGGATATTCAGCTCTTTGCCGGTACGCTGGCGGAGAACATCGCCCGTTTTGGCGAGGTGGACGCCGACCGCGTGGTGTTAGCCGCACAGATGGCCGGTATCCACGCGCTGATTCTACGGCTGCCGCAGGGCTATGACACGGTGCTGGGCGAAGGCGGTAGCGGCCTGTCGGGCGGCCAGCGCCAGCGGGTGGCGCTGGCTCGCGCGCTTTACGGATTACCGGCCCTGGTGGTGCTGGATGAGCCGAACGCTAATCTGGATAAAGAGGGCGAAGCGGCGCTACAGCAGGCCATTCTGACCCTCAAAGAGAAAGGAAAAAGCGTGGTTCTGGTAACGCATAAACCGGATATTCTGGCGATTACCGATCGTCTGCTGGTGCTGGCCTCCGGCAGGATGCAGCACGAAGGTCCGAGCGCCGAAGTGTTGAAAAAGCTGCCGGGCATGGCTCGGGCGCCGGCTGCCGGCGCGGTGACGCCGATCGGCGCGGGTCGTCATGGCGGCTTCAACGTTGGCTATACCGCGGTACCGCCGCGGGTTCGCGTTGAGGGTAAATCATGAAAGCGCTGACGTTGGCGGAACAGCTGGCCGGGTATGAGGCGACCTTCAACGAACGGTCCTATTTACGTTGGGGAGTATGGCTGGTTATCGTCGGATTTGGTGGTTTTCTCTGCTGGGCCAGCTTCGCGCCGCTCGATCGCGGCGTGCCGGTTGCCGGCAGCGTGGTGGTGACGGGGAACCGCAAAGCCGTGCAGCATCCCGGCGGCGGCGTGATCGCGCAGCTGCGCGTACGCGACGGCGAGAAGGTACAGGCTGGTCAGGTGCTGGCGGTGATGAATACCGTGGCTACGCAAACCCGGCGCGATGCGCTGCAAAGCCAGCTGCGCAGTTTGCAATTGCAGATGGCGCGCTGGCGGGCGGAGAGAACCGGGGAGAACGATCTTGCGCTGCAGCCCGAACTGATCGCCGCCAGGGATGAGCCGGAGGTCGTGGAGCAGCTGGCGCTCCAGCGTCAGCTGCTGATTAATCGCCGCGCGGCCTTACGCAGCGAACTGGCGGCTATTGACGAAGGCGTTGCCGGTACCCAGGCGCTACTGAGCGGGATGGAGTCTTTACTGAACAGCAAGCAGCAGCAAAAGCGTTTACTTAACGAGCAGCTCTCCGGCATCCGGGGGCTGGCCGCGAAGGGGTATGTGGCGCGTAATCAGCTGCTGTCGATGGAGGGGCAGCTCGCCAGCGTGGAGGGGGAAATTGCACAAACCCACGGCAGCATAGGACGGCTGCGGCGGCAGACTATCGAGCTGCGATTACAGGCGCAGCAGCGCCGGGATGAGTACAGCAAAGAGGTCAATACCCAGCTGGCGGACGGCCAGGCGCAGATCGCCGCGCTGAAAAATCAGCTGGAGAAAGCGCAGGCTGACCTGCAGGATACGCAGATCCGGGCGCCGGTGGCGGGTACGGTGGTCGGCATGGCGGTGTTTACCGAAGGAGGTGTCATCCAGGCTGGACAGCAGCTGATGGAGATTGTACCGGAAGATTCGCCGATGGAAGTCGAAGCGCGCGTACCGGTCGAGCTGATCGATAAAGTGCATTTGGCCCTGCCGGTGGAGCTGCTATTTTCCGCCTTTGACCAGAGCACCACGCCGCGCGTGGCGGGAGAGGTGACGATGGTCGGCGCGGACCGTTTAGTCGATGAGCAAACCGGTAAACCCTATTACGCGCTGCGCGTTAAAGTCACGCGGGATGGCATGGATAAGCTGCAAGGATTAACCATTCGACCCGGCATGCCGGTAGAAGGTTTTATCCGCACCGGCGAACGGACGCTGATGAACTATCTGCTTAAGCCGTTGACCGACCGCCTGCATCTGGCATTGACCGAATCCTGATGGCTATCCGCCCGCGTAAGCTGAATAAAGGGGGCCGGGACATCTCCTGGGCGGTGTTGAATTTTCTGCTGGAGACATCGCCAGATGGCCTGCTGAACCGGAGCGTTCGCTGCGCCATGTCCTGGTCGTCTGGATTCAGTCATCCTTAATTCCACCATACCAATTTGAAGGGCCGCTGCTGGCGAAATGACAAGAGCAGCCCTTTTACATCAAAACCCCAACGCTTGCCCGTCCCGGCGGCTATCGCTGGCGGCGACATAACCATGATTTGGCGCATCCGACAGTCGCCAGATAAATTGCCCGGCGCCAAAATCCATATAGGGATCGTCCACGGCTTTAAGTTGGTGCCCACGAGATTGTAGTTGTTGTGCCACTGCCGGATCAAAACCCGTTTCCAGATCGAGGGTAAAATCCCGGTTAACCTTCCAACGTGGCGCATCACAGGCCGCCTGAGGTTGCTGATGAAAATCCAGCATTCGGACCAGAGTTTGTACATGGCCCTGGGGCTGCATATCGCCGCCCATGACGCCAAAACTCATCTGTGGCTGGCCCTCTTTGGTCAGGAACGCCGGGATAATGGTATGGAAGGGCCGTTTTCCTGGTTCCACCACATTGGCTGATTTGGGATTGCTGGAGAATCCGGCTCCCCGGTTTTGCAGGCTGATGCCATATTCCGGTACCACCACGCCCGAACCAAAGCCCATATAGTTGGACTGAATAAAGGAGACCATCATGCCCTGTTCGTCAGCGGTGGTCAGATAAACGGTGCCGCCTGTGCGCGGCATTCCCGCCGTGGGCAGACTGGCGCGAGTCAGATCAATTTGGGCGGCGCGTTGTTGCAGGTAACTGTTGTCCAGCATTTGTTGGGGGGTGATTTCCATTGACCCCGGATCGGCCACGTAACGATAGACATCGGCAAAGGCCAGTTTCATCGCTTCAATTTGCAGATGCTGCGCATCGACGCCATCCAGCGCCAGGCTGGCAAGATCAAACTGTTGCAGAATCCCCAGCGCTATCAATGCTGCAATACCTTGTCCGTTCGGGGGGATCTCATGAACATCATAACCGCGATAACGCTGGCTGATGGGCGTGACCCATTCCGGCTGGTACGCCTGTAAATCCTGCAATGTCAGGCTACCTCCCGTTTGCTGTGACCAGTTCACAATGGCGTCGGCAACTTCGCCTTCATAAAAGGCCCGGGCGCCCTGGTCGGCCAGCAGGCGTAGAGTCCTCGCGGCAGACGGAAAACGAAACGATTCCCCGGTTTGCGGCGCACGACCATCGGGCATGAACGCATCGGCAAAGCCAGGCTGGTGTGTAAGGAGCGGTACGGCAGCCTGCCATTTACGGGCCACCATTGGCGCCAGCGTGACGCCGCGTTCGGCAATCTCAATGGCGCTGTGCATCAGGCGGGAGAAGGGGAGTTTACCGAACCGCCGATGTAGCGCTTCCCAGCCCGCGACAGCGCCCGGCACCGTGACGGCGTCCCAGCCTCGTTCCGGACGTTTTACCAACCCATGAGCATCGTTACCGTAGCGGCGATGAAAATAGTTCAGGTCCCAGGCTGCCGGAGCGGGGCCGGAGGCATTCAACCCATGCAGCCGCCCGTCGGCCCATACCAGCGCAAAGGCATCGCTGCCGAGCCCGTTTGACACCGGTTCTACGATGGTTAATGTGGCGGCGGTGGCGATAGCGGCATCCACCGCATTGCCGCCCTCCAGCAACATGCGGTTGCCTGCCTGCGCCGCCAGCGGATGCGAAGTGGAGACGATGTTACGGGCGAATACCGGCGTGCGCGGCGTGTGATACGGGTTATGCCAGTTAAAACTCATGGTTGTTCCCTTTTTTGTACGCGTTGTTCTGCCGCTGACTGCAATGCCCGGCGGTCAATTTTATTGGTGCCTGCCAGCGGGAAACTTTCCGTTAGCCAGATATGGCGTGGATGTAAATATGCTGGCCCCTGGTGCAGTACCCAGCTTTTCAGTGCCTGGGGATCGAGGGGGGCTCCGGCGCGCGGGATCACCCAGGCTACGGGTTTCTGACCTTTGATGTCGTCCGCCACCGGTACCACGCAGGCCTGTTGTACCTGAGGGTGGCTTTCCAGTAATTTCTCCACCTCTCCCGGCCAGATATTTTCACCGCCGCAGACGAACATGTCGTCATGACGGCCGATGAACCAGAAAAAGCCCTGTTCGTCGCGGTGGAACACATCGCCGGTAATGTAGTAACCGTCATCGGTAAACGGTACGGGCACATCCGGGCGCTGGTGGTAGCCTTGCATCAGCGCCGGGCTTTTCATTTCCAGCACGCCTTCATCAGCCAGGGTACCGTCACTGTTGCGTAGCCGTAGACTGACCTCCGGATGGGGATAACCGGGAGAGCCGGTGGGCGTTGTCAGCCCCTGCGGATGGGGTGCAAAGACCACCGGCCCGGCCTCCGTGGTGCCATAGGCGTTAATGATGCGCGCCTGCGGCAGCCAATGGCGCAGCGACCGATAGAGACTGTCGCTCACCGGCGCCGATCCCATACGGATCACCCGCACGCAGGAGAGATCGCTGGTCGCCAGCAGATCTTTTTCCTGCAACATCATCGCCAGCATTGGCGGTACGGCAGTGAGCCAGGTACAGCGATAGTGGCTCACGGCCTGGAGATATTCGCGGGCGGTAAACTGCGGCAACAACACCGTGGTCACCCGGCTTGCCAGCGTCAGCAGCGCCAGCGCCAGCGCGTTCATATGGTAAAACGGCGCGGCAATCAGCACGCGTTCATCCGTCAGTTCCGGGGTGGCCAGACGTGTGGCCACCACCCAGCGGTGGCTGGCATGGGTCAGGCGCACGCCTTTTGGCATCCCGGTGGATCCGGACGTATAGAGCATCAGGGCGAGGTCGTCGTCAGCGGGGATAAAACAGTTCAGCTCTCCGGGTTGTTGCAGGGCGTCCAGCTCGGCGCCAAAACTGACGCGAGGCAGATGGCGGGGAACGCGAGCAAGCTGATCTTCATCGCCGAGCAGCAGCTGGCTGCCGCTGTCCGCCAGGATGCGCTCAATGGTGCTTATCGGAAAACGAAAGTTTATCGGCACCGCCACCAGACCGGCGCGCATAATCCCCAGCAGACTGGCAATATAATCAATGGAGTTACGTGCGAGGATGGCCACGCGCGTTCCGGCTGGCCAGTTAAATTGCTTCAGACCGAGGCCGATGGCATCAGCCTGGCTGTCCAGCCGCCGGAAGGTAATTTCCCGCTGCGAGCCATCAGCTTGTGGAGTAATAAACGCCAGCCGATCGCTGTGGCGCAGGGCGGGACGGAAGGCGCCGAGGTTGTCAGGTAAGGTATCAGTCATGGTTAAACTCCAGCACCAGCGCCAGGGCAGGGATCGCCACACTCAGGTATCCGTGGTGTTGTTCCAGAGGTAAACGTTGTTGTTCTGCCGCTTTGGCGATTGCCCCGGCGTCAGCGCCGGAAATCCGGATACTGGCAAACCGGCTTTCACGGTCATCCGTAAGTGGCAATAGCGCACCGTACTGTGCCTCCCACGCAGCGTAACTTGTCACCTGTAACAGGTTGGTTTCACCCAGTCTGGCGTAATTTTCGCGGGTGGCTGCCGGATCGCGCGCCACCACGGTCAGCGTCTGAATGCGGCCCGGCTGGAGCCACTCATCGCGCCACACCCATTCCGGGGTGTGATGCTGGCAGAAATAGACTCTTCCCGCGCTGAAGCTATCAGGCGTCAGACGTACGGTACTGAAACGTGCTTCCCCTGTTGCTGCGCCGCTGGTGACGTTACGGGAAAAATTCTGTACCGGTTGCACGCTGAACCCGGCATCCTGTAGGGCGGCTGCCGTCTGTGCCGCGTTGTCGCTGGCAAATACCAGCCCGTCTATACCCGGCGGATTATCCAGTAGTTCCCGGCGCAGCGACTCCCCCTGCGCGGGTAGGCCAATCAGTTCCAGATAGTGGTCAGCAAACATGATCAAATGGTTGATCGAACCGAGGCTGTGATAGCCCCGCGGGGTTAAGGTGAAACCCAGCCCCCGGAACAGCGTTGCGCTGTTATCCAGCGCAAAATGACTGTTAATCACCAGATGATCCAGTTTCAGACTCATGCGGCCCCCTGCTGCGCCGGGGTGGCGTACAGACCGCGCCCGCTGGCCACCAGCCGGCCTTCGGCGTCATAAACCCAGGCTTCCGCGCTGGATGCCAGTTTGCCGTGTTTAATTACTTTTGCTTTCACCGTGAGTTCACCGCGGGCCGGACGATGGTAGTCCACATGCAGGTTGAGGGTGGGCACGCCTTTGCTGGTCCAGGCCACCAGCGCCCAGTCGGCGGCGAGGTCAATCAGCGTGGCGAGAATACCACCGTGGATGTAACCTCCGGCCGGATTAACCACAAACTCCTCCCGGAAAGGCAGAATCAGGGTAATTTCTCCCTCGCCAGCCTGCGCCACCTTCAGTCCCAGCCACTGGTGATATGGGCCGTTCAGTAATTTTTGTTCGATGTTCTGTGCGTTCATTTTTTTCTCCTGAATCAGGGGGTGACGATCACTTTGCCCAGCACTTCACGGTCACGGATCAGGCGTAGACCTTCAGCGGCCTGCTCCAGAGGGAGAACTCGATCAATCAGCGGAGTGATACTGCCTGCGGCTACCATTGCCAGCAGGGCGGTGAGGTTTTCTGCATAAAAACTGTTGGAGCCTTTGATGTTCAGCTCAAAACTCCAGACATAGCGTAAGTCTTCCTGCGGGTCATAGCCGGCTGTGGCCCCGCACACCAGCAGCGTGCCGCCCCGTTTCAGGCATTTCAGCGAGGATCGCCAGGTGTCGCCACCGGTAAAGTTGATCACCACATCGACGCCGCCGTCATAAGTGCGGCGCTGAGGTTTGCCATATTTTTCAATCGCCCAGCGGGAGAAATCCTGTTCGCGGTAATTGACCACATGGTCGGCGCCGAGCGAGCGTAGCGCGGCGGCTTTTTCATCGCTGCCCGCACAGGCAATCACTTCCGCACCAAGGTGTTTCGCCAGTACCACACAGGCGGTACCGACACCGCCGCTGGCGCCGAGGATCAGTACCTTATCGCCTGCCTTAATGGTGTTATGAGTGATTAACATGCGGTGGGCCGTGCCATAAGCCACCGGCAACGCCGCAGCCTGCTCAAAGGTCACACCTTCCGGTAGGGCGATAAGCTGACGGGCATCCACGAGTGCATACTCCGCCATACCGCCATCGATCATCTCCCCCATCAGACCCACCTCTGGTTTCAGCGGGTTAACCAGCACCCGATCGCCGATGTTCCAGCCGGTAACCCCTTCGCCGAGGCTGTCAATCGTGCCCGCCAGATCCAGCCCAGGCACTACCGGCAGAGGGACTTTAATGCCTGGCATTCCCTGTACGGTGAAGACATCGTGATAGTTAAACGAGGAGGCCCCGACACGGACCACCACATGCCCGGTCTGGGCATGGGGAATGGCTTTATGTTCATCAATCTGCAACTGCTCAAGGCCACCGTGTTGCGGTAATACCAGCGCTTTCATTATGTTGTTCTCCAGGTTATTTCAGGTTTTTCGAGGCCAGGTAAGGACGCGGGTCGAACAGGTCATCGTTCAGTTCACCTTTAATCGCTCCGCTGCTGAGCAGCACGGCGTGTTCGCGTTTTAGGGTGTCAATGTCAGCGGCTTCAAAGGACAACTGGTTCATGCGATCCCACAGGCTGACGTAAGCGCGGGCCTGGTCTTCCGGCAGGCTGGCTTTGGTTTTCAGGATATTCACCACCTCATCCGGGTGAGCGCGGCCCCAATCGAGAGTGTCGCGCAGGGCGGCGATGACTTTAGCCACGGTTTCCGGATGTTGGATTACCAGCTCACTGCGCACGGTGCCAACGCCGATGTACGGCAGGGCATCGCTGTGCGTCAGTTTTTTCCATTCATCCGCAAAGGTGCTGATAATGCGTAATTTCAGATCGGGTAACTGCTTAACGGTCAGGGTACGCAGCGCGGCGGCATCCACCTGATTTTGCGCCAGGAACTGCGCCAGTCGTGACTCATTGCCGCCTACCAGCGAAAACTGGTTCGCGGCAATACCGGCATTTTCCTGTAACAGGGTGCTGCCAATCACGGCCACGGAAGAACCGGCAGGAGACATCCCCACTTTTTTGCCTTTGAGTTGTGACAGGGCAGTAATAGGGGAGTTTTCCGGCACCACAAACGCCACATCGGCGGGTTGAGTGGCGGCAAATATTTTCACCGGCAACCCTTCGGCAGCCACGCTGAAGACTCCGGCAACCGGCGCGCCAAAAGCCAGATCAATGGAACCGGATGCCAGGGCTTTCAGCGGCGCATTCACATCCGGAAAGTGGATAAACTCGGCATCGACGCCATGTTTTTTCAGGAAGTCCTGGCTTTCCAGCACCGCGCCGTAGCCGAGGCTGACGCCGGAGGTCCAGTAACCGATACGCACTTTGCCATCGGCAACGCTGAGCTGCGGTAGGAGCCCTACCAGCAGGGTGAATAGAATCAACAGTTTTTTCATTTGATTACCCCAGGTTCAGTGAGTGTTATGAGCGTTTTTTCCAGCGGAACAGGTAACGTTCCAGTGGTTTCAACAGGCCACCTTCCAGTAGCAACATCAGCGAGACGAGCAACAGCGTCCAGGCGAACACCTGGCTGGTTTGCACCAGATCCCCGGCCTGACGCAGGCGATAGCCAATGCCATCGGATGAGCCCAGCGTTTCGGCCACCAGTGACACGCGCCAGCCGAAGCCAAAGGCGAGGCGTGCGCCGGAAAAGAAGTACGGCAGGATGGTGGGCAGATAAATTTTGCATAACGTCTGCCAGCGGCTCATGCGGAAACTGCGGGCCAGTTCGACATACTGCGCCTCCACGTTTTGCGCCCCCTGCCAGACATTGGTAAGGATCAGCGGCATGGAGGTCATAAACACCACGAAAATGGTGGTGGCATCGGAAATGCCGAACCAGATAATGGCGAAGATAGCCCAGATGGCCGAGGAGACGGTGTTAAATACCGCCAGCAGCGGCTCGCAAAAACGCGCCACCCGCGGGCTGGCTCCCAACACCAGCCCGAATACGGTACCCACCAGTGCCGCCAGCACAAATCCCGAGACCACACGGCTGAAGGTCGCGCCGATGTCATGCAGCAGCGTTTCCCCCTGCCACAGGGCCAGCAACGCCTGCCAGGTTGCGGCAGGGCCGGGTAACACAAAGGCCGGGAGATGTTGTGACCCCAGCCACCAGACGATAAGAAAAATCCCCAGCAGGATAATCCGTTGCAGTAGCAGACTCAGGGAGCGTGACAGATGCTTCATCTCATACCTCAAGACGCAACAGGCGAATCTGTTCATTCACCTCGGGAGTGGTGGCGATACGCGGGCGCGACAGGTTCAGAGCCGCTTCCTGGTGAATACGCCCCGGATGGGGTTTCAACACCACAACCCGATCTGCCAGTACCACCGCCTCTTCCACATCATGTGTCACCAGTACCACGGTCATGCCAGTCAATTGCTGAATGCGCAGTAATTCGTCATGCATGGTACTGCGGGTTTGTGGATCAAGGCGTGAGAAGGGTTCATCCATCAGCAGGATTTGTGGCTGCACCACAAGGCTTCGTGCCAGCGCCACGCGACTGCGCATCCCGCCGGATAATTGATGCGGCCAGTAGTGGGCAAAAGGGGACAGGCCAACCAGCGCCAGGGCATCAGCCACCCGCTGGCGGCGTTCTTCTTTGCGGAGTGCACTGTTTTCCAGACCAAAATTGACGTTTTGCTCTACAGAGCGCCAGGGCAGCAGACGGTCTTCCTGAAACAGATAGGCAATACGCTGCCAGTGTTGAAACTGCCTGGCCGGGGTACCCTGAATCGCGATGTTGCCGCTGTCTGCTGTTAACAGGCCAGACATCAGATTTAAGAGCGTGCTTTTGCCGCCACCGGATGCCCCC
Organism: Klebsiella sp. NPDC088457; assembly: GCF_044900465.1. Taxonomy (NCBI): domain Bacteria; kingdom Pseudomonadati; phylum Pseudomonadota; class Gammaproteobacteria; order Enterobacterales; family Enterobacteriaceae; genus Klebsiella; species Klebsiella sp. NPDC088457. The sequence goes on from NZ_JBJDNH010000036.1 coordinate 27,276, forward strand.
AACAGCGCTACGATTTCCCCCTGGTGAATGGTCAGGGAAATATTGGTTAGCACATTCTGGCTGGTAAATGATTTACTGACGCCGCGTAATTCAATCGCCGGGTTCATCCAAAGATCTCCCGTGGTAATACGGGTAATAACGCGCCCTCTTTGCTCAGGGTGGCGTAGATTTTTTCCAGCGTCATCGCCTGAAAAGTTTCAATATGGCGACGAGCAATAAATTCCACGCGTTTGGCATCACCTTCAATAAAGGCATCAATCATGGCGTTATGATCGTGTTTAATTTCAGGCTTAATACGCTGCACGTTAAATCCCAGTGCCACCAGCCGGGCCATTTCATCCATTAATCCGGAGAGGGTGCGAATTAAATGATCGTTTCCCGTGGCTTCAGCAATGGCTAAATGAAAACGTTTATTGGCATTCATAAATACATCAATGCGCGTGGACAGTGGCGCAGCGACTTCCACCCGACATTCCGCTTCAAGGGTTTTCAGCAGTGCAATATCCACCTTTCCTACTGCCAGCCGCGCCGCCAGAGGTTCCAACGCGGCGCGTACTGTGAATATTTCCTCCACGTCCTGCACCGTCACCGGCGCGATACGATAGCCTTTACGCGGACGCGAAATGACCAGTTTTTCATGGCTCAGGCGCGTCAGCGCCAGGCGGATGGTGCTTTTGCCGGACTGATAGCGTTCCATCAGTTCGGATTCTGTCACCAGCGCCCCCGGCAACAGGCGACAGGTCAGAATATCACGGCGAATAGTGTGGTAAGTCCGCTCGCTTAAAGATGAAGAATCGCTCATTCCGGCCTCTTAAATTTATTTCTGTGAGCTGCTCACAGAGTCTTTTTGAATATCCTAACGAGGCCATTCTGAAACAGTGCTGGAGAGTGATCTAATAATTAAATCAGGAATGCAATGTGACAATTTGCATGTACTGAGCAGCTCAGAGTGGAGAGAGAGATTTTTTCTGGAGTTTTATCTGCAGGGCTGTGAGCATCCCATTTCATTCAGAATATGCGCATTAGCAGATAAAATTATTCGTTCTGATTTCGACACTCGCTGTACCCCGGCGGGACATGTTCCTGTCGCTCAGGGAATATTGATATGGCTGAAATGGTTGTTATTGTCTCTGCTGATTATCGGTATTTCACCAGCGCCGGATGGAACCGTACGCGATCGACGCCAGCCTGTTTAAGCGCAAGCCTCTGGAGTCGGCAGCGGCTATTGCCCTTATCCGCCGGACAGCGTTTCGACGGCGTCGCGGCACAGCCATTGCGTCCGCCGTAGTTCCAGCCTCGCCTGCTGTTGCGCCGTCGGGGGGCGCTCGCTGACGACATAGTCAAAATCACCCGCGTGACCGTTACGACACAGCGCCGTGCGGCCAAACTTGGTGCTGTCGACCACCAGCACCGTGATATCCGCACTGGCGGTCAACGCCAGCCGCGCCACCACTTCATCATCGTTGAAATCATACAGATCGCCGCTTTCGTCGATGCCGCCGACGGAAACCACGCCTATATCGACCCGGTAGCGGCTAAAGAAGGCCAGCGCATCGCTACCAATAATATCCAGATCGCGCTTGCGAATCCGCCCGCCGGCTATCGTCAGCGTACAGCCGGGAAGCTGACTGAGCGGTTGCGCGGCGTGCAGGTTATTGGTGAAGACGGCGAGAGAAAGGCTCTCCGGCAGGGCACGCGCCACCATCTCCACGGTGGTGCCGGTGCCGAGAAAGCAGCTTTGCGCCCCGCAGAGCAGCCGCGCCACCTGCTCGCCAATCCAACGCTTGCCGTTGATGTTGACGATCTTCCGCTGCTGCCAGGCGATATTTTCGCGTGCGAAAGGCGCGACCATGCCGTGGCGACGCAGCAGCAGACCCTGCGCCGTTAAGTCACGCAGATCGCTGCGTATGGTTTGCAACGATACGCCAAAGTGCCGGGAAAGCGCGTCAATACTGATTTCTCCGCGCTCTGTCGTCAGGGCGACAATGGCATTGCGACGAGTTTCCGGTGTCATTTTCCCTTCCTGCCACGCTATTTTCGGCCATCCTAACCCGGCAATGTGAAACTATTACTACGAAAGACGTTGGTCATATTTTTGTCAGATTCCCCTGTTTTAATCGTCGCAACGAAAACACCGGGGACGGAACGATGAATAAAAAAAACGTGCTGGCCGCGCTGATGCTGACCATCATGAGCGCATCGGCTTTTGCCACCTCCACGCTGACGCTCTATACCAGCCAGCCCAACGAAGATGCGCAGACGACCGTCAGCGCCTTTGAAAAAGCGCATCCTGACATTGAAGTGAAATGGATCCGTGACGGGACCACTAAACTGACCGCTCGTCTGCAGGCCGAGTTAGCCGCCGGCGCCGCCGCGCCGGACGTGCTGCTGATCGCCGACAGCGTCACCATGGAAGCTCTGAAACAGCAGCATTTACTGGCCGCGTATCGCTCGCCGCAGGCCAGCCGCTTTGATGCCCAGCTGTATGATAAAGACGGCTACTATTACGGCACCAAGCTGATCACCACCGGTATCGCCTGGCATACCAAAGCGCCGGTCAAGCCAACCTCGTGGCGGGATCTCCTGAAGCCGGAGCTGAAAAACATGACCACGCTGCCCAGCCCGCTTTATTCCGGCGCGGCGCAAATCCACCAGGCAACGCTGATGAACGCCCCCGACCTGGGCTGGCAATATTACGAGCAGCTGAAAGCGAACGGTGCGATGCCGCAAAGCGGCAACGGCGCGGTAATGAACGCCATTACGTCCGGGAGTAAGGCCTACGGCGTGCTGGTGGATTACATGGCCATTCGCGAAAAGGCCAAGGGGGCGCCCATCGGGTTTACCTTCCCGAAAGAGGGGGTCAGCATCGTCACCGAGCCGGTGGCAATGATGAAGAACGCGAAAAATCCACAGGCCGCGAAGGCGTTTATTGATTTCTTACTGTCGACCGAGGGACAGCAGCTGGTGCTACAGCAGGGCTATCTGCCCGCCGACGCTTCGCTGCCGGTGCCGAAGGGTTTCCCGCCGCGCGACAGCATTAAGCTGATGCCGTTCGACGCCGCCAAAGCGCTGGCCGACACCGAGGCGAACAAAAAGCGTTTTGCCGACCTGTTTGGCAGCCGTTAATTGATGAACGCGATGACACTGCCTCAGAACGCCAGCGGCAGCCGGATGAAAGGGCTGCTGTGGCTCTTATTATGCCTTGTCGCGGCGATCAGCCTGCTACCCAGCCTGCGCCTGCTTATCGCGGCACTGCTCGACTGGCGACTGGGCGGCGACAGCAGCTTGTGGCGCGTGCTGAGCAATCCCGCAACCTGGACCGCGCTGTATAACAGCCTGTATACCAGCGGGCTGGGAACGCTGATCTCGCTGCTGCTCGGCAGCCTGTTCGCCTTTTGCCTGGCATTGACCAATATCCGCTTTAAGCCGGTGTGGGTATTCCTGTTTATGCTGCCGATGATGATCCCGCCGCAGGTCACCGCCCTGAGCTGGCTGCAGCTCTTCGGCCCGAGCAGCATTCTGCTCAACAGCATCGGCCTGGCGCCGGGATTTGGCAGCGCCAATCCGCTCTATTCGGCGCAAGGCATCGCTCTGCTGCTCGGCATTCAGCATGCGCCGCTGGTGTTTCTGGCATTGCGCACCCAGCTGCAATGCCTGCCGAAAGAGCATATCGAAGCGGCCAGGCTCAACGGCGCATCGCTGTGGCGCGTCTTTTTCGATATCGTGCTGCCGCTGTGCCGTACGGCGTTGTGGGGCGGGGCGGCCATCGCGTTTGTCTCCGCGCTCGGCAATTTTGGCATCCCGGCGATGCTTGGGATCCCCATCTCGTTATTTGTGCTGCCGGTCTATATCTACCAGACGCTCTCCAGCTTTGGCCCGTCGATGCTTAATGACGTGGCGGCGCTGTCGGTGCTGATGGGCGCGCTGGCGATCGGGATTGTTATCGTGCAAGGCCATATGCAGCGTCGTTACGCCCTACCGCTGATTGGTATGGCAGGGCGCGCGCTGGGCTTTTCGCTGGGGAAATGGCGGCTGGCGACGGAAATTCTGCTGGGGGTCGTGCTGTTGGTGATTCTGGTCGCGCCGCTGCTGGCGCTGCTGGCGACATCGCTGGTGCCGACGCTCGGCGTCCCGCTCAATGGCGACACCCTGACCTTTGCCGCCTGGCGCGGGGTCATCGATGCGCAGAGCGCCACCTGGCGAGCGCTGAGCAATAGCATGCTGCTCTCGGTTTGCGCAGCGATGGTGCTGATGCTGATTAGCCTACCGCTGGCGTGGCTGCTGGTGCGCCATCCGCGCCGGCCGCTGCGCTGGCTGCACAATATCATCGATATTCCCTATACCCTCCCCGGCGTGGTGCTGGCGATTGCCTGCATTCTGCTGTTCGCCCGTCCGCTGCCGCTGCTGAATATCAGCCTAATCGGGACATTGACGATTATCTTTTTCGCCTATCTCGCCCGTTTCCTCACCGTTTGTCTGAAGCCGGTGCACAACAGCATGTTGCAGCTGGATCCGGCGATGGAAGAGGCTGCGAGCCTCGCCGGCGCAAATGTCTCGCAGCGTATGCGCCACATTGTCCTGCCGCTGCTGGCGCCAGCGGCGTTCGCCGGCGCGCTGCTGGTGTTTCTTTCCGCGGTGAACGAGCTGACGGTTTCGGCGCTGCTGTGGAGCGCCGGGAAAGAGACGCTGGGGGTGATGATTTTCAACCTCGATGAAAGCGGGGACAAAGTGCAGGCGTCGGCGCTTTCGGTGCTGGTGGTGGGGCTGGTCGCGCTGGTGATGCTGTTGCTCAGCGCGCTCGGCCGATATTTACCCAAAGGAGTGATTCCATGGCAGAACTGAAGCTGGAGCGGCTCAGCAAAGTCTTTGGCAACCAGAGCGTGGTGCGGGATCTCAATCTGACCATCCCGCAGGGCGCTTTTACCGCGCTGCTGGGGCCGAGCGGCTGCGGCAAAACCACCACGCTGCGCATTCTTGCCGGCCTGGAGCAGCTTAGCGACGGACGCCTGCTGCTGGGCGATCGCCTGCTGGCGGATAACGCTGTCCATCTCCCGCCGGAACAGCGCGATATGGGAATGGTGTTTCAGTCCTACGCCCTGTGGCCGCATATGACCGTCGCGGAAAACGTGGGCTATCCGCTCAGGCTGCGTAAAGTGCACGGCGCCGCCCGTCAGAAGCGGGTGATGGAAGCGCTGGAGGTTGTCGAGCTCGGGGCCTATGCCGGGCGTTCGCCGCAGGAACTGAGCGGCGGGCAGCGTCAGCGGGTGGCGCTGGCGCGCTGCCTGGTCTCCGAGCCGCAGGTGGTACTGCTGGATGAGCCGCTGGCGAATCTCGACCGGCATTTACGCGCAACGATGGAACAGACGTTCCGGGAGTTTCATCGCCGTACCGGCGCGACCTTTGTCTATGTGACTCACGATCAGGCGGAGGCGATGGCGCTGGCCAGCCACATCGCGGTGATGCATCAGGGAGCATTAATGCAGTGGGGCGCGCCGCAGGAGCTGTATCAGCAGCCGCAAAACGCCTGGGTCGCACGCTTTATCGGCAAGGGGCAGGTGCTCTCTCTGGCGATACCGGGCCAGCGTCGGGAGCTGGACTGCACGCTGCTGCATGAAGGATTCTCCGCGGCGAATCCTGCCACTTTGCAGCCGGTGCTGGTGCGCCCGGAGCATGTGCGGCTGTCTGACAACGGGCTGCGCGCGGAAGTGGAACACTGCATCTATCAGGGAGAACGTTATCTGGTGGATTTGCGCCTCGCTGACGGGCAATCGCTGAGCGCCTTTCACCACGCGCCGCTGCAGACGCAGCAGAGCGTCTGCGTGCAGCTGACGCAGGGCTGGCGTCTGGAGGCGGCGTGAAGATTGAGATCGTCAGCGGCTTAAACCGTAAGGCCCCGGCGGCGATTTTGCTGAGCACCCCGCGCCAGCGTATCCTGCTGGATGCCGGCGGCGCGCTGGAACCGGATGAGGCGCCGTGGCCGGTCCCGTCGGATATCGACGCGATCCTGTTGAGCCACGATCATGTGGATCATATTGCCGGGCTGAACCGGCTCCCGGCGCATATTCCGATCTACTGCAGCGCGGTCACCGCCCAGGCGCTGCCGCCGGGGCGCAATGTGCATCCGGTGGCGGTGCGCGGTCAGTTTTCCCTCGGCGAGATCGCGGTGACCACCGGTAGCTGCGGCCACGCCTGGGGCGGTATGTGGTTTCATCTGAACATCGCCGGCGGCCTGTTTTACAGCGGCGATATCAGTATGGAATCTCTGCTGTTCCGCTTTGATGTTCCGCCTCCGGCGCGTTTTGCGCTGGTAGATGCCTCCTACGGTTTATACGATGAACCGCAATACCGGCAGCGGCAAAACTGCGGGCGCTGCTGTCGCAGCCTACCTTATGCCCGGTTCCGCCTTCCGGGCGGGCCGCCGAGCTGGCGCTACTTATGGCGCGCGAAAACCATCCGGATATCGCCATGGATGCCGCCTGTCGCGCCATGCTGGTTCAGATGGCGGAGCATGACGATGGCAGCCTGCACCCCGGGGTCGCCGCGGAGCTGCGGGCGCTGATTCCGGCGCTACCGGTCTTTTCGCCTCATGCGCAGCTGGTGCTGGCCGCCGACCCGGATGGGATGAACGGCATGGCGGGTGCGCTGCGGGCGCGGGATGATTTTCAGCATCGTACCCTGTTTACCGGCCATCTGAATCAGCTTGCGCACCAGCAGTGGCTGGCAGGTGAGGTCGACTTCTGCCGCTGGAACGTCCATCCCACCCTTAGCTGCCTGCAAACGCTGGTCGCCCGGCTATCGTGCCGCTATTTCGCGCCGCTGTTTACCGCGATTGACAACCCGCATCAGTGGCAGCGGGCGCTGAACTGCCAAATTATGACTCATCCCACGATCGAGATGGAACTATGCCAATAATCTGTAAGCCTTTTGTCTTTGTTCGCCACGGCGAAACCGCGCTGAACCGGGATAAATTAATCGGCGGCAGTACGGACGTACCGCTTACCGAAGAGGGCGAACTGCAGGCGCAGGAAGTGCGTCCGCTGCTGAGCCGCTATCGCTGGAGCGGCATCGCCGTCAGCCCGCTGCTGCGCGCGCGGCAAACGGCCGAGCTGGCGCTCCCCGGCGCGCCCTATACGGTGTTCGATGACCTGCGCGAGCGGGACTGGGGCGATTTAGAACGGCGGCCATGGGCTGAACAGCCGCCGTACGAAGAGACGCCGCCGGGCGGGGAAAGCTGGGAAGCGTTTTGCCACCGGGTGACCGGCGCACTGAACGCTATTCTGACGCAGTACGAGCGTCCGTTAATCGTGGCGCATTCCGGAGTGTTTCGCGTGCTGCGCCGCTATGCGCTCGGCACGCCCTATGGCGCCCGGCCTGGTCACGTGGTGCCGATGTGGATCTCCCCCGGACAGCAGGCGAATGAGTGGCGGATGGTGCCTCTGGAGGAAGCCGATGAGCGCTAAACCCTGCGTGATTGTAGATATTGACGGCACTCTGGCGGAGTTTGACGCTGAAAAAATGCGTGACTGGGTGCTGGGGAGCGAGAAACAGTGGCCGCCCTTTTTTGAGGCGATGGCGGACGCGCCGCCGAACGCGGCGATACACAAATTAGTCGCGCTACTGAACGCGACCGAGCAGGCGGTTGTGATTTGCAGCGGGCGTCCCGCCGCGTTTCGTCTGCATACCGAGGCGTGGCTGGCGCGGCACGGTATTGCCTATGATGGGCTCTATCTGCGCCCGGATGGCGACGATGGCGTGGCGGATGAAGAGGTTAAGAAGGGGCTGTTGCAGCAGATCGTTGCCGATGGCTATCGGCCGTGGCTGGCGATCGACGACCGTCAGGCGGTGGTGGATTTCTGGCGCCGCGCGGGGCTGACCTGCCTGCAGTGCGCGCCCGGCAATTTCTGAATCTTAATGGCGGCGCTTGCGCAGTCCGGATGGCGCCGCAAAAAGTGACGCCATTTAAAAAAGACAATAAAAAAGCCACTCGCATGAGTGGCTTAACTATTTGCTTCTTAAGTAGAATTTGGTGGCCCCTGCTGGACTTGAACCAGCGACCAAGCGATTATGAGTCGCCTGCTCTAACCACTGAGCTAAGGGGCCGTGGCGAGGGATTATAAAGTAACTGGCAGATGCAATCCAGCGTAAAACGCACGGCTGCTGTTTTTATAAACAATGCATTTTCAATCCTTTATAATCAGCATTTAGGTATTGAGCTGGGGGAAAGATGATTAACGATATTCTGGCGCCGGACCTGCGGGTGGTCTTCTGCGGTATCAATCCGGGGAAGTCCTCTGCCCATACCGGTTTTCACTTCGCGCATCCGGGAAATCGCTTCTGGAAGGTGATTTATCAGGCCGGATTTACCGACCGCCTGCTGAAGCCGGAAGAGGAGCTGCAACTGCTCGATACGCGCTGCGGGATTACCATGCTGGTGGAGCGCCCGACGGTGCAGGCCAGCGAGGTGGCGCTGCAGGAGCTACGCAGCGGAGGGCGTGAGCTGGTGCTGAAAATCGAACAGTATCAGCCGCGGGCGCTGGCGATCCTCGGTAAGCAGGCCTTTGAGAAAGCGTTTCAGGTCCGCAGCGCGCGCTGGGGTAAGCAGCAGGTGACCATCGGCGATACGGAGGTGTGGGTGCTGCCTAATCCCAGCGGGCTGAACCGGGCGACGCTGGATAAACTGGTGGAGGCGTATCGTGAACTGGATGATGCGCTGGCATCGCGAGGACGGTAGGGCGCTGTTGCGGCTGGCGGTGAATTCAGAGCAAAAAAAAGCTCCCCGCAGGGAGCTTGTTTGTTTCCGGCGACGATTAATCGTCAAGGAAGCTACGCAGTACTTCAGAACGGCTCGGGTGACGCAGCTTACGCAGCGCCTTCGCTTCGATCTGACGAATACGTTCGCGGGTAACGTCGAACTGTTTACCCACTTCTTCCAGCGTATGGTCGGTGTTCATATCGATCCCGAAACGCATACGCAGCACTTTCGCTTCACGGGCGGTCAGACCGGCCAGAACGTCGTGCGTGGCCGCGCGCAGGCTTTCCGTGGTAGCGGAGTCCAGCGGCAGCTCGAGGGTGGTATCCTCGATGAAATCGCCGAGATGCGAATCTTCATCGTCGCCGATCGGCGTTTCCATGGAGATGGGCTCTTTAGCAATTTTCAGCACTTTACGAATTTTATCTTCCGGCATCAGCATGCGCTCAGCCAGCTCTTCCGGCGTCGGTTCGCGACCCATTTCCTGCAGCATCTGGCGGGAGATACGGTTGAGCTTGTTGATGGTCTCAATCATATGCACCGGGATACGGATGGTGCGCGCCTGATCCGCGATGGAGCGGGTGATCGCCTGACGGATCCACCAGGTTGCATAGGTGGAGAACTTGTAACCACGACGATATTCGAACTTATCGACCGCTTTCATCAGACCGATGTTACCTTCCTGAATCAGATCGAGGAACTGCAGGCCGCGGTTGGTGTATTTCTTGGCGATCGAGATAACCAGACGTAAGTTCGCTTCAACCATCTCTTTCTTCGCACGGCGGGCTTTCGCTTCCCCGATAGACATGCGACGGTTGATATCTTTAACCTGCTCAATGGTCAGGCCGGTCTCTTCTTCAATCTGCTGCAGTTTCTGCAGGCCGCGCTGAACGTCTTCTTTGACATCGTGCAGCTTCTCAGACCACGGCTTGTTCATCGCGATAGCGGCGTTGAACCAGGTCTCGCTGGTTTCGTTGCCGGTGAACAGGGTGATGAAGTTCTTCTTCGGCATTTTGCACTGTTCGACGCACAGTTTCATGATGATGCGTTCCTGAGTACGGACGCGATCCATCATGCTACGCATGCTGCCAACCAGGTAATCGAACTGTTTCGGCACCAGACGGAACTGTTTGAACACTTCTGACAGCTTGAGAATTTCTTCCTGCGCGGCGGCGTGGCTACGACCTTTGGCTTTGATGGTGTCGCGGGTCAGCTCGTACTGCGTACGCAGTTCAGCGAATTTCTCGCGCGCCAGCTCAGGGTCGATGCTGTTGTCGTCATCGCTGCTGTCGTCGTCTTCTTCTTCATCTTCGTCTTCGTCGTCATCCATCTCTTCCTGAGAGAGTTCAGAACCGACGTGCGTGGCGGTCGGCGCCAGGTCTTCCTCGGCGTTCGGATCGACGAAGCCGGTGATCAGGTCAGACAGACGCGCTTCTTCAGCCTCAACGCGATCGTACTGCTCCAGCAGATAGGTAATCGCTTCCGGATATTCAGCAACGGAACACTGAACCTGGTTGATCCCATCTTCGATACGTTTGGCGATGTCGATTTCGCCTTCACGCGTCAGCAGCTCTACGGTACCCATTTCGCGCATGTACATGCGCACCGGGTCGGTTGTCCGCCCGATTTCCGATTCAACACTGGACAGAACCTGTGCAGCCGCTTCTTCTGCATCTTCGTCGGTGTTGTTGCTGTTTTCAGCCAACAGCAGATCATCGGCATCCGGTGCTTCTTCCATCACCTGAATGCCCATGTCATTGATCATTTGGATGATGTCTTCGATCTGATCGGAGTCGACGATATCTTCCGGCAGATGGTCATTGACCTCGGCATAGGTCAGATAGCCTTGCTCCTTACCACGTTGGACAAGAAGCTTCAGCTGTGACTGCGGGTTTTGCTCCATAAGACGGTATCCACACTTAATTCGTTTGATTGGTGTCGACAGACAAAACTGCCAACATTTAAAGCGAGGGCGTACTTATATTATTGCCGCTGCGCCTCAGCGCGGCTGTCGGGGGCTTCCCGAACGATATTCGGCACTTAAGCCGTGCAATTCATTTTTTTGCCAGCTCCTGACTGATTGTCCAGAGTTCCCGGCGTTCTTCACTGCTTAAACCGTGCGTGCGATCGCGAGCTATCAACTCTTCTTGTCGCAGTTCGAGCAGTGAATCAAACATATGGTTGAGCGAGTCGGTGAAGGTTTTTTCTGCGATATCTTTATCTGCTATATCGTCCCACATCGACAGTTTTTCAAGGGTCGCGGCCTCATTTGTCCCGCGATACTGCTCTAAAAGTTGCCCGGTTGTCAGACCCGGCTGAGACAGACAGCTGCTGACCAGTTCGCTGAACAGGCCAAGCCCGGGCATTTTGCTCTGATCCAGGCCTGCTAAAGGCGGGACCAGCGGCGCCAGATCCGGGTTTTGCACCAGCAGTCCTATCAGTATACGCATGGTCGTGCGTTTTAGCTGCGGCGCGGGGCGCGGAGCACCATTTTCTGTCTGTTTTGGCATTAAACGTTCAAGCTGGGCATCATCCAGAATCCCCAGCTTGTTGCCCAACTCCTGGCGCAAATAAATGCGCAGCGTTTCGCCCGGCACCTGGGTTATCAGCGGCAGCGCTAAGGTGCTGAGCTGCGCGCGCCCATCCGGGGTGCTCAAATCAACCTGCGGCAGCAGGCTGTTGAACAAAAACGTGGAGAGCGGCTGAGCCTGCTCCATCCGCGCCTCAAACGCGGCTTTCCCCTCTTTACGCACCAGCGTATCCGGGTCTTCGCCGTCGGGCAGAAACATAAAGCGTAGCTGACGACCGTCGGTCATGTACGGTAGCGCCGTTTCCAGCGCCCGCCAGGCGGCATCGCGGCCGGCCCGGTCGCCGTCGTAACAGCAGATGACCTGATTGGTCGCCCGGAACAAAAGCTGAATATGGTCGGCAGTGGTCGACGTACCCAGCGACGCGACGGCATAGTTAATGTCGTACTGCGCCAGCGCCACGACGTCCATATAGCCTTCGACCACCAGCAAGCGCTGTGGTTCGGCGTTATCCTGCTGCGCTTCATACAGGCCGTACAGCTGACGGCCCTTATGGAAAATATCGGTTTCCGGGGAGTTCAGGTATTTCGGCAGGGCATCGCCCAGCACGCGACCACCAAACCCAATGACCCGGCCTCGCTTATCGCGGATAGGGAACATCACCCGTTCGCGGAAGCGGTCGTAACTGCGTCCCTTATCGTTGGTGACCAGCATGCCGGCATCGATAAGCGACTGGCGGTTTTCCTGATTGCCGCCAAAGCGTTTTAAGACGTTGTCCCAACCGGGCGGCGCATAGCCAATCGCGAAACGCGCAATGACTTCGTTGCTTAAACCCCGTTTCGCCAGATACTGGCGCGCAGGGTCAGCGGCGGGCTGCATCAGAGACTGCTGATAAAACGCATTCAGACCGTCCATCAACTGATAGAGGCTTTGCCGCTGATGGCGCTCTATCTGACTCGGTCCATTGCCTGCTTCATATGGCACTTCGAGGTTGTGCATGGCCGCCAGTTCTTCGACCGTCTCCACGAACTCGAGCTTGTCGTAGTTCATCAGGAAGTCGACGGCGTTGCCGTGCGCACCGCAGCCAAAGCAGTGATAAAACTGTTTTTCACCGTTGACGGTAAAAGAGGGGGTTTTTTCGTTATGGAATGGACAGCACGCGTGGTAGTTCTTGCCCTGCTTTTTGAGCTTTACCCGCGCGTCAATCAGATCGACGATGTCGGTGCGCGCCAGCAGGTCATTGATAAATACGCGTGGGATTCGTCCAGCCATAGGCCCCGTAAAGTATATACCGCATGATTCAAACTGCCCCAATCTTAGCCAGGTTTGTCCGCCCTGCCACTTACTGACGTAAGCGCCGGGGATTCACGCCCTTGCCGCCCGGGATGCATCCTGAATGATGTGGTATATCTGCTAATGCATAAACGAAAATAAGCCGCGCATTCCTTCCGGAAGCACGGCCTTACAACTACAACTCGCTCTGAATTGAGGGCTGTCGCGCCCTCAACAGATTAGTACAGACGAGTGCGGCGTGCGTTTTCGCGAGCCAGTTTCTTCGCGTGACGTTTCACTGCAGAAGCTTTAGCGCGCTTACGTTCGGTAGTCGGTTTTTCATAGAACTCACGACGACGAACTTCCGCCAGAACACCTGCTTTTTCGCAGGAACGCTTGAAGCGACGCAGAGCTACGTCGAACGGCTCGTTTTCACGTACTTTAATTACCGGCATGTGCCTCTCACCTTTGATTAATTCGGTTTGCTGCTGGCATCAACGCCAGCTTATTTCAAAATGGTGCGGAATTTTACTGCAATTGCTGCTGCTTTGTAAAGCACCGCTGCCTTTTTTGAAAGGACTTTTATAAGGGTGAGGAGTATACACGAGGGTTCCTGCCTGGGCGAACAAAGTTTTGTTTCTGTCGCCGTGCCGGCCATCAAGAGGCTGCTTTTGCCGACGCAGGCCAGTACCCGCCCGGCCTTGCGCAGATTGTCGATTTTAGGGCGCCGTGATGCCTCCGCCTGACACGCTTAGGGTATACATCAACCCGCATTGGTCCTAAACTGCGCGGTATTAGAGCGAGGTAAAACAAGATATGCGTGTACTGGGTATTGAAACATCCTGCGATGAAACCGGCATCGCCGTTTATGACGACGAAAAAGGCCTGCTAGCCAACCAACTGTATAGTCAGGTGAAATTACATGCCGATTACGGCGGGGTGGTGCCTGAGCTGGCTTCGCGCGATCACGTGCGTAAAACCGTGCCGCTGATCCAGGCGGCATTAAAAGAGGCCGGGCTGACGGCAAAAGAGATTGATGCGGTGGCTTATACCGCAGGTCCGGGGTTGGTCGGCGCCCTACTGGTCGGCGCAACCGTGGGCCGTTCGCTGGCGTTTGCCTGGAACGTGCCGGCAATCCCGGTCCACCATATGGAAGGGCATCTGCTGGCGCCGATGCTGGAAGATAATCCGCCGGCGTTTCCTTTTGTCGCTCTGCTGGTCTCCGGCGGCCATACTCAGCTCATCAGCGTTACCGGCATCGGTCAGTATGAACTGCTGGGAGAATCTATTGATGACGCGGCCGGCGAAGCGTTCGATAAGACCGCCAAGCTGCTGGGCCTGGATTATCCGGGCGGGCCGATGCTGTCGAAAATGGCCGCCCAGGGCAGCGAAGGGCGTTTTGTCTTCCCGCGCCCGATGACCGACCGTCCTGGCCTGGACTTCAGTTTCTCCGGCCTGAAGACGTTTGCCGCCAACACTATCCGTAATAATGGCGATGACGAGCAGACCCGGGCGGATATTGCGCGCGCCTTTGAAGATGCGGTCGTGGATACGCTGATGATTAAGTGCCGCCGGGCGCTTGAGCAGACCGGCTTTAAACGGCTGGTGATGGCCGGCGGCGTGAGCGCCAACCGGACGCTGCGGGCGAAGCTGGCGGAGATGATGACTAAACGCGGCGGCGAAGTGTTCTACGCCCGTCCGGAATTCTGTACCGATAACGGCGCGATGATTGCCTACGCTGGCATGGTACGCCTGCGCACCGGGGCGAAAGCCGATCTGGGCGTTACCGTCCGTCCGCGTTGGCCGCTCGCGGAACTGCCGGCGGCGTAATACCGCGGATAACAGGCCGACGTTGCGTCGGCCTGCCTTTCTGATTTATTCCATACTCTTACACAGCGAACAGATAGCGCCCTGATGCTTGTGCGAATGCATCACGTCCGGCCGTTCGTACTCTTCTTCGCAGCTGACGCACTGGTAAACGGTGATAGACGCATTGCCCTGCGCGTCATAGCGTGGTTCGGCAATACCGTCGTCGTGCTGCTTGATGTAGTAGCGGCCGCCGGTCAGGATGCCCATCAGCGGCGTCATCACCAGCGCAACGACCAGCGCAATCAGCGGTGAGAAGGGGGCCAGAGTGGTTCCCAGCAGGCCGAAGAAGGCGCAGATAGAGAGCCCGGCCGCCAGAGCAAACGAGACCACGCCTACCGGATTGAGGTTGTGGATCATCCCGCGGCGGTATTCAGGCTGCGCCGGAGCCAGCTTCAGCAGGCCCTTATTGACGGTGATATCGGTAGCCACGACCACCACCCAGGCAATGGCAAAGTTGGAGTAAAAGCCGAGGATCCACGACAGGGCGCTGAACATATCCCCTTCCATCAGCGCCAGCGCAATGGCCAGGTTAACGATAACGAAGATAATTCGCCCCGGATAGCGTCGGGTGGTGCGTGTCCAGGCGCTGGTCCACGCCAGAGAGCCGGAGTAGGCGTTGGTGACGTTGATTTTAATCTGCGAGATCACCACCAGCACCACGGCCAGGGTGAGTGCCAGCCAGCCGGGTACCAGGTTATCAAAGACGCTGACGAACTGCTGTACCGGTTCGGTATTGTGCACCGCCGGGAAGCGGGTCAGCAGATAGAAGCCGAGGAAGGCGCCGATGATCTGCTTAATCGCTCCTAATACCACCCAGCCTGGGCCTGCGGAAAAGACCGCCAGCCACCAGCTTTTGCTGTTCTCTGCCGTTTTCGGCGGCATAAAGCGCAGATAATCGATCTGCTCGCCTATCTGCATAATCAGCGACAGGCAGACGCCGGCGCCGAGCATAATGGCGGTTAAATCAACGTGCGCCGCGTTATTCTTGCCGGCGAAGTGCATAAATCCGTCCACCAGCGCCGGGTCTTTGGCAATCAGCCAGGCAACCGGCACCACCATCAGCACCAGCCACAGCGGCGTGGTCCACACCTGCAGGCGGGTCAGGGCTTTCATGCCGTAGATCACCAGCGGCAGGACCATCAGGGTGGCGATGAGATAGCCCATCCACAGGGGGATCCCTAACCCAACCAGCAGCCCCTGGGCCATAATCGAGCCTTCAAGCGCAAAGAAGATAAAGGTGAAACCGGCAAAGATAATGCTGGTGATCACCGAGCCAAAATAGCCGAATCCGGCGCTGCGGGTGATTAAGTCGAGGTCGATGTTGTAGCGTGCCGCGGTAATCGCCAGCGGGATGCCGGTGAGGAAGATCACCAGCGCCGCCAGCAGGATGGCATAAATGGCGTTGGTGCTGCCCCATGCCATGCCGATGCTGGCGCCGATGGAAAAGTCAGCCAGGTAGGCGATGCCGCCCAGCGCGGTTACGGCGACGACGCCAGGCCCCCAGCGGCGAAAGCTCAGCGGGGCGTAGCGCAGGGTGTAATCTTCCAGGGTTTCCCGCGAGCCGGATGCATCGCTCTGCGCAGGTAACTCCGTTTTTATATCCAGTGATGACATAGTCATTCCTTAATGGTTAGGCATGACTGGAATTAGCAAACCTTATGCCACTTCGTAGAGCAGCGCCGGCGGGCGCGGGCGGGAGGCGATGAATAAAGAGAGGGCAGGCTGTGCACCATCCGGGCGCAGGCGCGTCCGGATGGTGCAGGGGGCTATGGCTTCAGCATGCCTTTGTCTTCGAGGAAGGCAATGATGTTGCTCAGGCCATCGCCGCTTTTCAGGTTGGTGAAGGTCCAGGGACGCTCGCCGCGCATGCGCATCGTGTCGCGCTCCATCACTTCCAGCGAGGCGCCCACATACGGTGCAAGGTCGGTTTTGTTGATCACCAGGAAGTCAGATTTGGTGATCCCCGGGCCGCCTTTACGCGGGATCTTTTCCCCTTCCGCGACATCAATCACGTAGATGGTCAGATCCGCCAGCTCCGGGCTGAAGGTGGCGCTCAGGTTGTCGCCGCCGCTTTCAACGAAGATCAGATCGAGATTACCAAACTTCTCGCTCAGCGCTTCTACCGCCGCCAGGTTCATGGAGGCGTCTTCGCGGATGGCGGTATGCGGACAGCCGCCGGTTTCCACGCCGACAATGCGTTCCGGCTCGAGGGCGCCCGCCTCGGTCAGGATACGCTGGTCTTCTTTGGTGTAGATATCGTTGGTTACCACCGCCAGCTGGTAGGCGGTGCGCATGGCTTTACACAGCGCTTCCAGCAGGGCCGTTTTCCCGGAACCGACCGGGCCGCCGACGCCGACGCGCAGCGGGTGTTTGTAGTTGTTCATGCTGTCTCCTAGGAACGGAATAATCGGGAATACTGAGTTTCATGTCGGGCGGAGGCAATGGCGGCCAGCGGCGTGGATGAGCCTATCGCGCTGTCCGGGGCCGCAAGGGCGCAGGCCATATCCGCCGCGTAGCGATCGCACAGGCGCAAAATCAGCTGCTGGGCGGCCTGCTGACCGAAAGGCACCAGCTTAACGCCGGCCATGACCGCGCTTTCAATCCAGCTGTAGCCGAGACTCAGCGCCAGATCAGCCATCGCGATATGCCACCGCACTCCGAGCCAGGCCATGCCGGCGAGCTGGCTTTGCTGGCACAAGACGCGCCACTCCGGCGGGCAATCCGGTTGCCAGTCGGCCAGCAGGCGGGCAAAGGCCGCGCCGCGATTGCGCTCTTCTTCACGCAGCTCGCGGGTTTCACGGCAGGCGAGCAGGTACGCCGTCCAGCGTTGGGCTGCGGGCAGATCGTTGTGTTCACATGCCTGATACAGCCTCGCGAACAGCGGCAGATCGACGGTGAAGAAGCTGTGTTCCATTTGTTGCCGCTGCCAGCGTTCAAAGGCGGCGGCATCGGGCACCCAGCCTGCTTCCACCGCCCACTCCAGCCCTTGCGACCAGCTATAGCCGCCGACCGGGAGGTTGCTGCTGGCAAGCTGCATCAGGCGCAGGCGTTTTTCCGGCGTCGGCATTTAGTGGCTGTGCTCGTGGGCGTGATCATGGCCATGATGGTGGCCATGGCTATGCCCATGGCTTTCGCTGGCATAAGCGCCGGCTTCGGGCTCGAACGGCAGATGAGCGAAGCTCACCTCGAGACCGAACTGGCGCAGCATATCGTCCAGCACGTGGTCGTGGTGATAGCGCAGCTCGCCGGGCATGATTTGCAGCGGGACGTGGCGGTTTCCGAGGTGATAGCAGGCTTTCGCCAGCATGAACGGATCCGCGCAGCGCACCACCGATACCTCTTCATCAGCGGCGATAATCTCGACAAACTCGCTGCCCTCTTCATTACTCAGCACCTCGCCGCCGCGTAACAGCAGGCCGCGCGGCAGCATCAGCCCCGCTTCGCGGCCATCGTTGAGGGTAACTTTACTGCGGCTTTTCACCCGCACATCGATCGGCAGCGTGACGCTGGCGGTCACTTTACCGGGTGAATCAACTCGTTGGGTCAGATAGATCATCCGGACTCCTTAAAACAGAAAATAGCGTTGCGCCATCGGCAGGACGTCTGCCGGTTCGCTGGTAATCAGCTCGCCATCGATCCGCACTTCATAGGTCTGAGAATCGACGGTGATATGGGGTTGCAGGTCGTTATGGATCATGTCGGCCTTTTGTACCGTCCGACAGCCTTTTACCACCGCCGTGGCGCTCTGCAGATTCAGGCGTTGCGCCACGCCGTTATCAACCGCCGCCTGCGACAGGAAGGTGAGACGACAGTGATGGCGCGCGCTGCCCAGCGCGCCGAACATCGGGCGATAGTGCACCGGCTGCGGGGTAGGAATCGAAGCGTTGATGTCGCCCATCGGGGCGATGGCGATCATCCCCCCCTTGATAACCGTTGCCGGTTTAACGCCGAAAAACGCCGGGGACCACAGCACGAGGTCAGCCAGCTTGCCGACTTCCACCGAGCCGACCTCATGGGCGATACCGTGGGTCAGCGCCGGGTTGATGGTGTACTTGGCGATGTAGCGCTTCACGCGGAAGTTGTCGTTATCACCGGTCTCTTCCGTCAGCGGGCCGCGCTGGACCTTCATCCGATGCGCGACCTGCCAGGTGCGTAGAACCACTTCGCCGACGCGGCCCATCGCCTGCGAATCAGACGAAGTCAGCGAGAAGGCGCCGAGGTCATGCAGGACATCTTCCGCCGCAATGGTTTCCCGGCGGATACGCGATTCGGCAAAGGCCACATCTTCGGCGATATCCGGGTCGAGATGATGGCAGACCATCAGCATATCCAGATGTTCGTCGATGGTATTGACGGTATAGGGCAGCGTCGGGTTGGTCGAAGAGGGCAAAATATTCGGGTGCGCACAGGCGGTAATAATATCCGGCGCATGGCCGCCGCCGGCCCCTTCGGTATGAAACGTGTGGATGGTTCGCCCGGCGATCGCCGCCAGCGTATCTTCCACAAAGCCGGATTCATTCAGGGTATCGCTGTGTAGCGCCACCTGAATATCCATGTCGTCGGCAACGGTCAGCGCGCAGTTGATCGCCGCCGGCGTGGCGCCCCAGTCTTCATGAATTTTCAGGCCGATAGCCCCCGCGGCGACCTGCTCGCGCAGAGCGTCCGGGTTGGAACCGTTGCCTTTACCCAGCAGGCCGATATTCACCGGCAGGCTGTCTGCCGCCTGCAGCATCCGCGAGATGTACCACGGGCCCGGCGTACAGGTGGTGGCGTGGGTGCCCGCGGCCGGGCCGGTGCCGCCGCCGATCATCGTGGTGACGCCGGAGACCAGCGCCTCTTCCGCCTGCTGCGGACAGATCCAGTGGATATGGGTATCGACGCCGCCGGCGGTGACTATTTTGCCTTCGGCGGCAATCACTTCCGTCGCTGCGCCGATGGGAATCGTCACGTTGGGCTGGATATCCGGGTTGCCCGCTTTGCCGATCGCCAGGATCCGCCCGTCTTTGATGCCGATATCGGCTTTAACGATCCCCCAGTGATCGACAATCAGCGCATTCGTCAGTACCAGATCGACGCACTCATCCGCCAGCATCTGCCCCTGACCCATCCCGTCGCGAATCACTTTGCCACCGCCGAATTTAACCTCTTCGCCGTAGGTGGTGAGATCGTCTTCGACCTCGATCCACAGCTCGGTGTCCGCCAGACGCACTTTATCGCCGGTGGTGGGGCCGAACATGTCGGCATAGGCCTGACGTGAAATATCACTCATCGTTTGCCTCCAGATTGCCCATCACATCGCCGCGAAAACCGTGCACCGCACGGCGGCCGGCGAGGGCGACCAGCTCCACTTCGCGTTTTTGCCCGGGTTCAAAACGCACCGCGGTACCGGCGGCAATGTTCAGGCGATAGCCCGTGGCCTGCCCACGGTCAAACTTCAGCGCCGGATTGACCTCGGCAAAATGGTAGTGCGAGCCAACCTGAATCGGCCGGTCGCCGTGATTCTCAACGATAATGCTGCGGATGGCGCGGCCAACGTTCAGGGCTATCTGCCCGGGCTGCACCTGGTATTCACCTGGGATCATCGCGATACCTCAGATAATCGGGTTATGGACGGTGACCAGCTTCGAGCCATCC
The DNA here is from genome assembly GCF_044900465.1 of Klebsiella sp. NPDC088457. Lineage (NCBI taxonomy): Bacteria > Pseudomonadati > Pseudomonadota > Gammaproteobacteria > Enterobacterales > Enterobacteriaceae > Klebsiella > Klebsiella sp. NPDC088457. The sequence continues at coordinate 47,328 of NZ_JBJDNH010000036.1, forward strand.
GGGAAGGTGGCCTCGACCTGGATATCGGGGATCATTTCGGGCACGCCCTCCATGACCTGCTCGCGGCTTAACACGTGGCGGCCTTCTTCCATCAGCGCGGCGACGGTTTTACCGTCGCGGGCGCCTTCCATGATAAAAGCGCTGATTAAGGCGACGGCTTCCGGATAGTTCAGCCTCAGACCGCGGGCCAGACGACGTTCCGCCACCAGCGCGGCGGTAAACAACAGCAGCTTGTCTTTTTCTCTGGGTGTCAGTTCCATAGCGTTCTCTTAGGTCAGCCAGATTCGGGGAAGCACCGGCGATTTGCCGGTCAGATGCGGGCGCATAAACTGCCAGATATCACGCATCGCCCGCTGGCAAAGTAAATTATCGTCACTTAAGAATCGTACCGTCAGCAGGCCTTCGGTCAGCGTAGCCCCGGCATAGCTTGCCAGCGCCGCCAGCCGTTCCCGCACCCCTTCCAGCAGGGATTCGCTGGCGGGATAGAACAACAGGGTCCCGACCCATGGGCGATCGGCTACGCTTGCCAGCTGCCCATCGGCCAGGCTCAGGCGCTCAATCAGCTGCGGTGATTCATCCACCCACACTTCAAGACGGTTAGCAATGACGCCGTGGCTGAAGGTCTCGCCGATCGTCGGGCGGCCAAGGCACAGCAGATCCCAGGCCAGCAGTGTGCTGGAGGCGCAAAGGTGAAAGGCGGTGTGCAGATTGGCCCGGGCGCCGGGAAAGAAAATCGCGTCCTGCGGCAGCCATTCCAGGGTTGACTGCGCGGCGAGCGTCAGGCGCTGATGCAGGCACGCCTGCGCGCCGCCGCTGCGATAAAATTTGCTGGCGCCGGGCATGGTGATCAACGTGTGGCAGCCGCTATCGAGCGTGGCGTTAATCGTCAGTTCATCACCGCCGACAATGCCGCCCGGCGGGTGCAGTAGATAGAGATGACAGGTGTCTTCTTCGGGATAAAAGGGGCGCTGGACGGTGAGGGGACCGACATGCCGGGCGGAGGTGAGTACCGTTTTGCCGCCGCGATGTTGAAAATGAAGGTCCAGCGTGGCCTGCCAGCCTTTTTTATTCTCTGGTGATACGGTGCTGTGCAATGTCGCGCCCCTGCAAAATCAAGATAAAACAGCAGCGATGAGTATTGATCGGGCGTAAAGCATCTCGATCATATGAAAAGCTTATGCATAAAAAACGGCAAAACAGCCGCCGGAACGACGGCCGTTGAGTGGCAAGATTATTGCGCCTGATAATCCTCGGCGTCAATGTCATAACCCGAAGGTTCCCAGCGGATGGCGAGCAGCGATAGCAGGCCAATCAGCGGCGCGGCGGCGATAACCCAGAATACCCGGGTATCCAGCGCGGCCACCAGCAGCGGGAACAGGAACAGCGACAGCGTCGAGCTGCTGCGCATCAGGGTCTGGTTCAGGCCGACGCCGACGCCGCGCAGCGAGGTCGGATAACTCAGCGAGGCAAAGGTCATGGTATGGGCGCCGGGGCCAAAGCCCTGGCCGAACAGGAACAGCGCCAGCATCGCCACTGCGGCAACACCCTCGCCCGCACCGTCCGGGCGGCCGATCAGCGCCAGCCCGAGCAGCGCCGCCAGCTGGCAGCTGTAGCCCGCCAGAGACATCTTCCAGGCCCCTAAACGCGGCACCAGCCGAACCGCCAGCAGACCGCCGACGAAGGCGAAGAGCAGATTCAGCGCCAGCGAGATCAGAATCGTCGTCAGCATCGACTGAACAAAGAAGCTGGAGATGATCACCGGCAGGCCGAAAGCGACGGCGTTATAGGCAAAGGATGAGACCACCGACAGCAGCGTGGCCAGCGTGGTACGCCGCAGATAGACGCCCTGGAACAGACGGAAATAGTTGCTCCATTGCGCCTTTTTCACCACCGGCGCCGGTTTATCCAGCGCATCCTGCGCCACGTGGGCGTTGATGTTATACGCCTGGCGTAGGATAGCGGCGGCTTCACGCAGGTTGCCCTGGTTGGCGGCCCATACCGGCGATTCGCTCATGTAGCGGCTGCGAATGGCGATAATCACCAGCGCAGGAACCGCGCCGAAGCCGAGAATCAGCCGCCACAGCCAGTCGCTGTGGCTTTCTGGCAGCACGGCGTAGAAAAAGAGCACCAGCAGATACGAGATACTGATGGCGGCATACCACGTCGGGCACCACATGGCGACGCTGGCCGCTTTGTTGCCCGGCCCCTTAAGCCTGGAGAACTCGCTCAGGAAGGCCATCGCCACCGGCAGATCGATACCGACGCCGAGGCCCATGACAAAGCGGGCGCCGGTCAGAACGTATTCGTTGGGGGCCAGCGCGCAGGCGATCGCGGCCACGACGAAGAACAGCATATCGGCCATAAAGACGCGGTAGCGGCCGATTTTATCCGTCAGGTAGCCACCCAACAGCGCGCCGACGATCGCTCCGAAGGTGATCGCCGATGCCACCATTCCGGTACCGGCAGGAGTCAGATTGAACTCGCGGGTAATATCTTTCAGGCCGAAGGCCAGGGAGCCGAGATCGTAGGCATCAAGAAAAATACCGCCGAGGGCGATACCCATGACGATACGCGCATTATTGCGCCCGCTGCTGCCCTCATTAATTAAACGTGACACATCGGCCGCGCCGCGTATCCATTGTACTTCCCCGCCGGGCGACCCTGTCGCAGCGACCGGAGCCGCATTAATTACGTCTGTCATGATGTTGTTCTGTTGTGTCTTATCGAGATATTCAGAGTAAACATCGGCAGGAACGGGAATAAATCACTTTTGGTTATAAGACATAACTAAGTGATTGTAGCGAAAGGATTATCTTTAATATCGGGATGGGTCAGGATGATTGGCTGAAAAATCGGGGAATTCAAAAAGATTGTCGTGGAAAAGGGACCCGGCGAGGCGTGCCGGGCGTGAGATTATTTCTGCTCCGGCGTTTTTTTGTTCTTCTTCAGCCGGGACCAGATTTTGCTCTCCTGGCGGCGCCACAGACGCTGGATGTTGTCATGATGGCGCAGCAGGATCAGACAGGAGAGCATCGATACCGGGAAGGTATACTGCGGTTTGAACCACCAGACATAGAAGGGCGCAATGAGCGCGCTGACTATGGCGCCTAGCGAAGAGTAGCCGCTCAGCAGGATGGTCAGCAGCCAGGTACCGGCCATCACGCCGGTCAAATCCCAGCCGATCGGGGCGATCGCGCCGAAAGCGGTGGCAACGCCTTTACCGCCGCGGAAATTAAAAAACACCGGCCAGATGTGGCCAACGCAGGCCGCGATGGCGACCAGGCCCAGCCAGAACGGAGTCAGACCGAGCGCCCAGGCACCCCAGACGGGCAGCATGCCTTTGAGCACATCAAAAATAAGAACCGTTACGGCTGCTCCTTTGCCGCCAATCCGTAGTACGTTAGTCGCTCCGGGATTGCCTGAGCCGCTATCGCGAGGGTCGGGCAGGCCAGCGAGGCGACACACCAGAATGGCGCTGGAAATTGAGCCGCAGAGGTAGGCAAGGATAACCAGTCCAGGCGCGATTGCACTCATCAGCTGTTCCATTGTGAAAATGTCGTTTTGTCCCCGGTATTCTTCGCCTTACGGGGGCGCAGGCGGTCCTCGTCCGTGTCGCCACGGAGTACTGCTATGCTCCGGAACGCGTGCCGCGCCGCCGCTTTCCTGCAATGCGAATTATTTAGGGGATGTCTTTGCATCTGTGGATAATACGCATAATTCGCCGGAAGTGGTATCCGGTTTAGCCAAAAAGCAGGCAGGTCGTGATGGATATTGTATTTATAGAGCAACTTTCGGTCATCACCACTATCGGTGTTTACGACTGGGAACAAACCATCGAACAGAAGCTGGTGTTCGATATCGAAATGGCGTGGGATAACCGCAAAGCGGCAGGCAGCGACGATGTCCGCGACTGCCTCAGCTATGCTGATATCAGCGAACTGGTTATCAACCACGTTGAAGGCGGGCGCTTTGCGCTGGTTGAGCGCGTAGCGGAAGAAATCGCCGATCTGCTGCTGGAAAAATTTCAGTCGCCGTGGGTGCGGATTAAAGTCAGCAAACCTGGCGCAGTGGCCCGGGCGGCGAACGTTGGCGTAATTATCGAACGTCATCGGGCGTGATTGGACGTGGCCTTAATCTGAAACAAAACTTTTCAGGTCATACTCATTAAACAAATTGTCTTTATACAGGTCATAGAGCCCGGCCATCAGGCTATTTTATTTGTCATTTTGTAGTACAGCACTTTTCAGCAGGATACCTTAGCCTTTGAATGTGCCGGTAGATAACGCGTAATGATTGATTCTTCACCGACTACGTGTACGCTGCGGGAGTGAAGCGCTATCTGTGTCCAAACTGGCTGCACCCATGACGCCTGATGGAAGGGTTCTTCAGATCTGGATTTTTCATTTTACTTTTTAAAGGGTTTAATTGGATGAGCGATATACACTCGCTGCTGGTGGCGGCAATATTGGGTGTGGTTGAGGGTTTAACAGAGTTTTTGCCTGTTTCCAGTACTGGTCATATGATTATTGTCGGTCATCTTCTGGGTTTTGAAGGTGATACCGCAAATACTTTTGAGGTGGTTATCCAGTTAGGCTCCATTCTTGCCGTGGTCGTGATGTTCTGGCGCCGTCTGTTTGGCCTGATTGGCATTCATTTCGGTAAACCGCCGGTACATGAAGGCGAGGGGCGCGGTCGCTTATCACTGATTCATATTCTTCTTGGCATGCTTCCGGCGGTGGTGCTGGGCCTGATATTCCACGATGCCATCAAATCCTTGTTCAACCCGATAAACGTGATGTACGCGTTGATTGTCGGCGGCGTGTTGCTGATTGCGGCGGAATTGCTGAAGCCAAAACAGCCGCGTGCGGTGGGGATTGATGATCTGACCTACCGTCAGGCGTTTATTATCGGCTGCTTCCAGTGTCTGGCGCTGTGGCCGGGCTTCTCCCGCTCTGGCGCGACCATTTCGGGTGGCATGCTGATGGGCGTCAGCCGCTATGCGGCGTCGGAGTTTTCCTTCCTGCTGGCCGTGCCGATGATGATGGGAGCGACCGTGCTGGATGTGTATAAGAGCATCGGCTTCCTGAACATGGGCGATCTGCCGATGTTTGCCGTCGGGTTCTTCATGGCGTTTATCGTGGCGCTGATCGCGATTAAAACCTTCCTGCAGCTGATTAAACGTATCTCGTTCATCCCGTTCGCCATCTACCGCTTTATCGTCGCGGCGGTGGTTTACGTGGTCTTCTTCTAAGCGCAGGTAACGCTGGCCCTCAGTCTTGCGGCTGAGGGCAGCGCTCTTCCTTCCACCGTGCGACGGCCAGAATGCGCCGTCGCGTCAGCTCTTCACGAATTTCCACGCCTTTAAATCCCTCGGCAACCACGTCTTTTGTTGCTACCGAACGGGCGACGTTCCAGGCTTCGAGCAGCAGGCGTCCCTGAGGATAATCACAGGCTTCGAAACCGGTACGACCGCGCACATCCGCCTCGCTGGTTAAGGCGATTTGCAGCACCCGCTGCGGCTTGCGCCAGGCGTCGATATTATCGAACAGTTTGACCAGCGTTTTTGGCTGCAGAATGGGAAGGGTGTGAATCAGGTCGTGGAATTCGGCCACCAGTTTTGCCAGATCGCGAATATCGTTCGGTACCCGCAGGCGAGCGCAGAGCTGTTCGACCAGCTTAACGCCAGCCGGGCCGTGGCCATGATGACGCGGCCAGAACTCTTTCGGCGTCAGCCCCTTGCCGAGATCGTGGCACAGGGTGGCAAAACGGACGTCAACGTCCGGCGACAGCATTGCCGCCATCGTCAGGGTCATCAACGTATGCAGACCGGTATCGATTTCCGGGTGCCATTTGGCCGGCGCGGGAACGCCGTAAAGCGCATCGATTTCCGGGAACAGTACGCCGAGGGCATGGCAGTCGCGTAAGGTCTGGAAAAAGACCTGCGGATTGCGGGTGCCAAGGGCATTTTCCGTCTCTTTCCATACCCGTTCCGGCGTCAGATGCGCCAGTTCGCCGGCGTCGGCCATCTTGCGCATCAGCGTCAGCGTCTCGTCGGCGATGCGAAAACCCAGATGGGCATAGCGGGCGGCAAAGCGCGCCACGCGCAGCACGCGCAGCGGATCTTCGCTAAAGGCCGGGGAGACGTGGCGCAGCAGGCGCAGACGTAAGTCGGCCTGGCCGCCGTAGGGGTCGATAATCACCCCGTCTGCGTCCTCGGCCAGCGCATTGACCGTCAGATCGCGGCGCAGCAGATCTTGTTCAAGGGTGACGTCAGGCGCGGCATAACAGGTGAAACCGGTATAGCCGGAGCCGGATTTCCGCTCGGTACGCGCCAGCGCGTACTCCTCCCGGCTTTCCGGGTGCAGGAACACGGGAAAATCGCGGCCTACCTGCTGGTAGCCCGCGTCAAGCAGCTGGCCTGGCGTGGCGCCCACCACGACCCAGTCTCGGTCTTTGACCGGTAGCCCTAATAATGCATCCCGAACCGCACCACCGACCAGATAAATCTTCACGCCTGACTCTCCCGTATCCACTTTGCGCAAGATGATACGTAAGTCTGGCAGAGAAGACGAATTAGTTCATCCACCGGTCTTTACGCTTACGGCTCGGGATCAGATGCGGTAGCACCAGACCGAGCAGCAGACCGACGCCGAGCACGCCGCCGCCGTACATAAACCACTGCATGATAATGGTGCGCTGTTTGTCATCCAGCTGCAGATTGGCGGCATTGACCTTTTTCTGGGCGACAACCAGCTCATTTTTCAGCTTTTGATTCTCGTCTTTCAGCGCGTTAATGACGTTATCGCTACCGGCGACTTTTTTCTGCATGTCTGCGGTGCGCTGATTCCAGGTGGTATCGATGTTGTTCAGCTTGTCGGTCAGGGTCTTAACCTGATTTTCCAGATCCGGCACGCGGGTACGCAGGCTGGGCTGGGTGCTCAGCTCTTTCAGCGGAATCCAGGCGGTACGGCCATTGCCGTCGCGGATCTGTGCATAATTGGTGCTGTCATTAGTTTGCAGCAGAGAGACTTCTTCCCCGGCGTTGATGGTGCCCTGCAGACGATAATTATCGCCAGGACCCGTGCGAACCCAGGTGTTCAGTTCATCAGAAACATAGCGCTTTTCTTCTGCATGAACCGCCGTGGCGGCGCTCAGCGCCAGCAAAGTAAAAGTGATAAGGCGTAATTTTGGCATCAGGTCATCGTTTGATCATAAAAAGTTGAACGATAGTAGTGGCATCGCCATAGCGACGCAAAGTTTTCTGCCACAATCGGAAACATCCAGGAGGTGGCCCGGCAAAATGCGCATTGCATGGCGATTCGCCGCAAAATACTATCTACTGACAAAAAATATCGGCGTTAGTTCGCCGTATTTTCCCTACAGCGCAGAGAAGCGGAAGAATTCAGTCATGGCTCAAGAAATCGAATTAAAGTTTATCGTTTCCGACGGCGGCGTAGACACATTACGTCAGCACCTTAATACGCTTAATGCCCAGCATACGCCTGCGGGTCCATTGCTCAATATTTACTACGAAACGGCAGACAACTGGCTGCGCCGCCATGATATGGGACTACGCATCCGTGGCGATCGCGGCCGTTACGAAATGACGTTGAAAATCGCCGGTCGGGTGGTGGGCGGGCTGCATCAGCGCCCGGAATATAATATCCCGCTGGAGAAACCCGAGCTGGCGCTGGAACGTCTGCCTGCCGGGGTCTGGCCGCAGGGCGAGCTGCCCGCGGGGCTCGCGCAAAACGTACAGCCGCTGTTCAGCACCGATTTTGAACGTGAAAAATGGCTGGTGAGCGAAGGCGACAGCCAGATTGAAATCGCCCTCGATCGCGGCGAGGTCAAAACCGCAGAGCATCAGGAAGCGATTTGTGAACTGGAGCTGGAGCTATTGTCCGGTGATACGGCCGATGTGCTGACGCTTGCGCGTCGTCTGCTCGACACCGGCGTACTGCGTCAGGGGAGTCTGAGCAAGGCCGCGCGCGGCTACCATCTGGCCCAGGGCAACGACCAACGCCCGCTGCGGTCCTGCGGCATTCTGCCGGTGGCAGCAAAAGCCAGCGTTGAGCAGGGGCTGGAAGCGGCGCTGGAGAACGCGCTGGCGCACTGGCTCTATCATGATGAGGTCTGGAACCGCGGCAACCCGGCGGCGAAAGCGCAAATTCTCCGCGCTATCGCGCGGGTACGTCATGCGCTGGTGCTGTTTGGCGGCATTGTCCCGCGTAAGGCCACCGCGCAGCTGCGTGAGCAGCTCAGCGTAGCCGAAGCGGCGCTGGAGGAGGCCGGAAAAGACCCGGCCGCGCTGTTCAGCATCGCCACGGTCAGCGCGAAGCTAACCCTGACGGAGTGGCTGGTGGGCCGCGGCTGGCGCGCGTTTTTAAATGAAAACGGGCAAAAGAAGATCGCCGGCTCGTTTAAACGTTTTGCGGATATTCAGCTTTCGCGGGCGGCGGCTGAGCTCAAAAATGCGTTCCAGCAAACGCTGGGCGACGATTATGATGGCCAGCTGCCGCGTCTGGCCCGTGAAATCGACTGCGTTCAGATGTTAGCCGGCGCCTATGCCGACGCCGCGGGAGCCTGGCTGGAAAACTGGCAGGAAGTTCGCCGCGCCATTGAACACCGGGATAGCAGCGTTATTGAATATTTCCGCCGCCAGGCGCTGGTCGCGGAACCGTTCTGGCTGCATAGTGGAAAACGATAATTTCAGGCCAGGGAGACCCCTATAATGGCGCTTTCTTCGCAGTTGCAGCAGCACTGGCAGACGGTTGTGGACCGGCTACCGGCGGATTTTCCATTATCCACGTTAAGTCCGCAGGCGCAGTCGGTGATGGCGTTCAGCGATTTCGTCCAGCAGAGCCTGGTGGCCCAGCCGCAGTGGCTGGCGGAGCTGGAAAACTCACCGCCTGAGGCGCAGGAGTGGCGTCACTATGCCGAGTGGCTACAGGCGGCATTAGCGGAGGTCAACGACGAAGCGGCGCTGATGCGCGAGCTGCGCCTGTTTCGCCGCCGAATGATGGTGCGTATCGCCTGGGCACAGGCGCTGTCGCTGGTCAGCGAAGAGAGCAGCTTGCAGCAGCTAAGCGCGTTGGCGGAGACCCTCATCGTTGCCGCCCGCGACTGGCTTTATACCGCCTGCTGCAGCGAATGGGGCACTCCGTGCAGCGCTGAAGGAAAGCCGCAGCCGCTGCTGATCCTCGGGATGGGTAAACTCGGCGGCGGCGAGCTCAATTTCTCGTCGGATATCGACCTGATTTTTGCCTGGCCGGAGCATGGTGCCACCCGCGGCGGGCGCCGCGAGCTCGATAATGCACAGTTCTTTACCCGCCTCGGTCAGCGGCTGATTAAAGTTCTCGATCAGCCGACGCAGGACGGTTTTGTCTACCGGGTGGATATGCGCCTGCGCCCCTTTGGCGACAGCGGACCGCTGGTGCTGAGCTTCGCCGCGCTGGAAGATTATTATCAGGAGCAGGGGCGCGACTGGGAGCGCTATGCGATGGTCAAAGCGCGGATCATGGGCGATAACGAAGGCACCTATGCCAGCGAGCTGCGCGCGATGCTGCGGCCGTTTGTCTTCCGTCGCTATATCGACTTCAGCGTGATCCAGTCGCTGCGCAACATGAAAGGGATGATCGCCCGTGAGGTTCGCCGCCGCGGCCTGAAAGACAACATCAAGCTTGGCGCGGGCGGGATCCGCGAAATTGAATTTATCGTGCAGGTCTTTCAGCTGATCCGCGGCGGGCGCGAACCGGCGCTGCAGCTGCGGGCGCTGCTCCCGACGCTGGCCGCCATCGATGAGCTGCACCTGCTGCCGGCAGGCGATGCCGCGCGGCTGCGCGAAGCCTATCTGTTCTTACGCCGCCTCGAAAACCTGCTGCAAAGCATCAATGATGAGCAGACGCAAACTCTGCCGCAGGACGCGCTCAACCGCGCCCGGCTGGCGTGGGGGATGCAGGTTGATGACTGGGAGGCCCTGAGCGCGCAGCTGGAAGAGAAAATGGCCAGCGTACGGCGGGTGTTCAACGAGCTGATTGGCGACGATGAAGCGCAATCGCCGGATGAACAACTGGAAGAGTACTGGCGCGAGCTATGGCAGGATGCGTTGGAAGAGGATGACACCAGCCCGGCTTTGGCCCACCTTGCGGATAGCGATCGCCGTAGCGTGCTGGCGCTGATTGCCGATTTCCGTAAGGAGCTGGATAAACGCACCATCGGCCCGCGCGGGCGCCAGGTGCTGGATCAGCTGATGCCGCATCTGCTCAGCGAAGTATGCTCGCGTGCCGATGCGCCGGTGCCGCTGGCGCGAATTACGCCGCTGTTGACCGGCATCGTCACCCGGACCACCTATCTTGAGCTACTCAGCGAATTCCCCGGCGCGCTGAAACATCTGATTAGCCTGTGCGCCGCCTCGCCGATGGTCGCCAGCCAGCTGGCGCGCCATCCGCTGCTGCTGGATGAACTGCTGGACCCGAACACCCTCTATCAACCGACGGCCACCGATGCCTATCGCGATGAGCTGCGTCAGTATCTGCTGCGCGTGCCGGAAGAGGATGAAGAGCAGCAGCTGGAGGCGCTACGGCAGTTTAAGCAGGCGCAGCTGCTGCATATTGCCGCCGCTGATATCGCCGGAACGCTGCCGGTGATGAAAGTGAGCGATCACTTAACCTGGCTGGCCGAGGCGATGATTGATGCGGTAGTGCAGCAGGCGTGGGGGCAGATGGTGGCGCGTTATGGCCAACCAACCCATCTGCATGACCGCCCGGGCCGCGGTTTTGCGGTCGTCGGTTACGGTAAACTGGGGGGGTGGGAGCTAGGCTACAGTTCCGACCTGGATCTGGTGTTCCTGCATGATTGTCCGGTTGAGGTGATGACCGATGGCGAGCGCGAAATTGACGGTCGCCAGTTCTATCTGCGTCTGGCTCAGCGCATCATGCACCTGTTCAGCACCCGCACGTCCTCGGGGATTCTGTACGAAGTGGACGCTCGCTTACGTCCCTCCGGCGCCGCGGGCATGCTGGTTACGACCGCCGATTCATTTGCCGATTATCAGAAAAATGAAGCCTGGACCTGGGAGCATCAGGCGCTGGTGCGCGCCCGCGTGGTGTATGGCGATCCGGAACTGCAGGCGCGTTTTGATACCATCCGGCGCGATATTCTCAGCGCCCCGCGTGGAGGGGAGACGCTGCAGACCGAGGTGCGGGAAATGCGCGAGAAGATGCGCGCGCATCTCGGGAATAAACACCGCGATCGCTTTGATATTAAAGCCGATGCCGGCGGCATTACCGACATTGAATTTATTACCCAGTATCTGGTCCTACGCTATGCGCACGATAAACCGAAGCTGACGCGCTGGTCTGATAATGTGCGCATTCTGGAGCTGCTGGCGCAAAACGACATTATGGATGAGCAAGAAGCACGGGCGTTGACCCACGCGTATACCACGCTGCGCGATGCGCTGCATCATCTGGCCTTGCAGGAACAGCCGGGGAACGTTGCCCTGGACGCCTTCACCCATGAACGTGAGCAGGTTAGCGCCAGCTGGCAGAAGTGGTTGATGGCTTAACTAAAAAACCGGGTGTGCTATTATCGCGCGCAAAGTTTGCATCTCGCAGGAGAGAGTCATGAAAGTAACGCTGCCGGAGTTTGAACGTGCAGGAGTGTTGGTGGTTGGCGATGTGATGCTGGACCGCTACTGGTATGGTCCCACCAGTCGTATTTCCCCTGAAGCCCCGGTGCCGGTGGTGAAGGTGGAAACGATCGAAGAACGCCCCGGCGGCGCGGCAAACGTGGCGATGAATA
>NZ_JBJDNH010000037.1:0-56977 GCF_044900465.1 Klebsiella sp. NPDC088457
CACTGACCTTTGAGGCAGTTCACTACTCGAAAGAGAGTAGGACAAAAGCGAAAGCTTTTGAACGTTGCGAAGCAACGGCCCGAAGGGTGGATCACCGAGTGATTCATAAACTGCCAGGCATCAAATTACGCAGTAAGCTGATGTAAAAATCAGTCGTTGTAGAAAAATTCGGTGGAGCGGTAGTTCAGTCGGTTAGAATACCTGCCTGTCACGCAGGGGGTCGCGGGTTCGAGTCCCGTCCGTTCCGCCACTTATTAAAAGCCCTGAGCATTTGCTCAGGGCTTTTTCTTTTCCTGCTGCTCTATTTTTGCTGATTTAGCACAAATCCTCTGCATTTATCGATCTTTTTCCCCTGCGCCACATCAACCATAATGGCCTCAATCAACCAACATTACGAAATAACGAGGAATTTTATGGCAATCCCTGCATTTGGTCTTGGAACCTTCCGTCTGAAAGATGATGTCGTTATCGCATCGGTGAAAACGGCTCTGGAACTGGGATATCGCACGATCGATACCGCTCAGATTTATGATAACGAAGCCGCCGTCGGCCAGGCGATCGCCGAGAGCGGCGTGGCGCGTGATGAGCTGTTTATCACCACCAAAATCTGGATTGAAAACCTGAGCAAAGACAAGCTGGTTGCGAGCCTGAAAGAGAGCCTGCAGAAACTGCGTACGGAATATGTCGACCTGACGCTGATCCACTGGCCGTCACCGAATGATGCCGTCGCTGTCGAAGAGTTTATGCCGGCGCTGCTGGAAGCAAAAAAACTGGGCCTGACCCGTCAGATTGGTATCTCTAACTTTACGATTCCGCTGATGGAGCGTGCTATCGCCGCCGTGGGCGCAGACAACATCGCCACCAACCAGATCGAGCTCTCCCCGTACCTGCAGAACCGCAAAGTGGTGGACTGGGCACGCGAGCACGGTATCCATATCACCTCTTACATGACGCTGGCTTATGGCAAGGCGCTGAAAGATGAAGTGATTGCCGGGATTGCGGCAAAACATAATGCGACACCGGCGCAGGTGATTCTGGCCTGGGCTATGGGAGAAGGCTATGCGGTCATTCCTTCATCAACCAAGCGTGACAATTTGGCCAGTAACCTGAAAGCTCAGGATCTGACGCTGGATGAGGCCGATCGTCAAGCGATAGCCGCGCTGGATTGCAACGATCGTCTGGTAAGCCCGGAAGGCCTGGCGCCTGAGTGGGACTGATCGGATAGATCAGGAATAAATCCCGGCTGGCGTCGCGAAGGCGTTAGCCGGGAAGTTACCGATGCTACAGCTCCTGCGGGAGCTGTTTTACGTGCTCGCTCAGGAAGTCGATAAATGCCCTGATTCGCGTGCTGACCGCTCTGTCGCTGTAGTACACGGCGCTAAACGGCATCTCCACCGGCAGACGCTTCTCTGCCAGCAGTTCCACAAACTGCCCGTTAGCAATTTCCTGATCCACCATATAATCTGACAAACAGGCAATGCCATTGCCCGCCAGACATAGCTGTTTGATGGTTTCCCCACTGTTCGACGAGATCCCACAGTTCACTTCCAACAGCTGGCCGTCGCAGCAGGAGACGGGCCAGGTATTCAGCGATGCCGGTTCGGTAAAGCCCAGACAGAGATGATCCTTGAGGTCGGCGACGTTTTTTGGCGTACCATGCTGAGCGAGATACTCCGGCGAGACGACAATTTTCCGGTAGCTGTTGAAGAGCGGGCGAGCGCGCAGGCTGGAGTCCGTCAATGTGCCGGCACGGATGGCAACATCAACCTTACGTTCGATCAAGTTAATGAAGGTTTCTGAAGAAACCAGCGCCAGAGTCATTTCCGGATAACGCTCGCGAAAAGGTTTCACCAGCGGCATCAGGAAATGCAGCATCACCGGCGTGGCGGCATCAACGCGCAACAATCCCCTCGGCGTCGTCCGGGTTTCCAGTAGTTCATTCTCCGCTGCCGCCATCTCCTGTAATACCCCCTGCATACGACGAAAATAGCGCTCTCCCTCCTCAGTCAGGCTGAGCTGGCGGGTTGTCCGGTTCAGCAGACTGACGCCCAGTTTTCCTTCCAGCTTTTTCACCGCCCGGCTGACGGCAGAATTTGCCTGTCCCAGTTGCTCTGCTGCCCGGCTGAAGCTGCCGCTTTCAACCACGGCGACAAAGATGGCAATCTCTTCTGAAGTGGCTCTCATTATTGCACCTGTAGCAAAATTATATTGAGACTTTGATAGTTTTTGTTATTTAAACATCGCTTCATACTACGTGTCATCTAAATCCTGATGATACGGAGTAAATTATGCCACTGGCGTTACTTGCCTTGACCATCGGTGCCTTTGCGATTGGCACCACTGAATTTGTGATTGTGGGTCTGGTTCCCACCATCGCTGAACAGCTGGCTATCTCGCTGCCTTCGGCGGGACTGCTGGTCTCTATTTATGCCCTGGGCGTAGCGATTGGCGCGCCGGTACTCACCGCGCTGACCGGGCGTATGCCGCGTAAACAACTGCTGCTGGCGCTGATGGTGCTGTTTACCGCCGGTAATCTGTTGGCCTGGCAGGCGCCGGGCTATCAAACGCTGATCTTTGCGCGCCTGCTCACTGGTCTGGCGCACGGGGTATTCTTCTCAATTGGCTCAACCATTGCGACGAGCCTGGTGGCAAAAGAAAAAGCCGCTTCGGCAATCGCGATTATGTTTGGTGGTTTAACCGTGGCGCTGGTAACCGGCGTACCGATTGGGACCTTTATCGGGCAGCACTTTGGCTGGCGTGAAACTTTCCTTGCGGTGTCGATCCTCGGCGTGATTGCATTGATCGGTAGCCTGATTCTGGTACCCAATAATATTCCTGCCCGCGCCAGCGCTAGCCTGGCCGATCAGTTAAAAGTATTAACACATCCGCGTTTGTTGATTATCTATGCCATCACCGCGTTGGGCTACGGCGGCGTCTTTACCGCGTTTACTTTCCTCGCGCCAATGATGCAGGAGCTGGCGGGCTTTAGCCCCGCAACGGTGAGCTGGATTCTGCTGGGATATGGGATCTCGGTCGCGATTGGGAACGTCTGGGGCGGTAAGCTGGCGGATAAATATGGCGCCGTTGCGGCACTAAAGGCTATCTTTGCGGCGTTAGTCGTCCTGCTGCTGGTATTCCAGTTTACCGCCAGCATTCAGTACGCAGCCCTGGCTACGGTACTGGTGATGGGCATTTTTGCCTTCGGCAACGTCCCGGGACTGCAGGTCTATGTCGTGCAAAAAGCCGAGCAATATACGCCAGGCGCGGTCGATGTCGCTTCTGGTCTGAACATTGCCGCCTTTAATGTCGGTATCGCGTTGGGTTCAGTGATTGGTGGTCAAACCGTCGAGCGCTATGGGTTGGCTCAGACGCCGTGGATTGGCGCGGTGATTGTGTTAGTCGCGCTGCTGCTGGTGGCGCTGAGCGGCCGTCTGGATAACTCCCGCCCGGCAAAGGCCGTTTCCGTCGAAGGGTAAAGGTTTCTCGCGAATTGCATTGAAAGTGCCTAAGAAAGTCCCTATAACAGAAGAACCAGCCGCAGTCGGGCTGGTTTCCTGTTATCGAGGTTTGATGCCTAAATTGCGAAAGAATACTTATGCTATGCGCTATGTCGCCGGACAGCCCGCGGAGAGAATTTTGCCTCCGGGGTCGTTTGCAAGCATTGGCCAGGCATTTCCTGCCGGCGTCCCGTTAAGCGCGGATGAAAAAATCCGCGTCCTGGTGTGGAATATCTTTAAGCAGCAGCGCGCTGAGTGGAAGTCGGTTCTCAAAAACTTTGGTAAAGATGCCCATCTGGTGCTGTTACAGGAAGCGCAAACCACTCCTGAACTGGTCAGATTCGCCACCACGAATTACCTGGCTGCCGATCAGGTACCCGCTCTGGTCCTGCCGCAGCATCCCTCCGGCGTGATGACCCTGGCTTCGGCCCATCCTGTTTACTGCTGTCCGTTACGCGAGCGCGAGCCGATTCTGCGGCTGGCGAAGTCGGCCCTGGTCACCGTCTATCCGCTGCCGGATACGCGTTTGCTGATGGTCGTTAATATCCACGCGGTGAATTTCAGCTGGGGCGTGGATGTTTACAGTAAACAGCTGTTGCCCATCGGCGACCAGATTGCTCATCACAGCGGCCCGGTGATTATGGCTGGCGATTTTAATACCTGGAGTCGCCCAAGAATGAATGCGCTTTATCGCTTTGCGCGCGAAATGGCGCTGCGCGAAGTGCGCTTTCCGGACGATCAGCGCCGTCGTGCGTTTGGTCGCCCGCTCGATTTTGTCTTCTATCGGGGGTTAAGCGTTCACGACGCTTCCGTGCTGGTGACCAGCGCCTCCGACCACAACCCGCTACTAGTCGAATTCAGTCCCGGCAAGCCTGATTAATAGAGGTATGTCAGGCCTGCCATGGGGCGGGCCTGTGTAAGCATGGTGCCGCCTTTATTATTCAAACAACCGAAGGACAACCCAATGACAACACGCTCTCATCATGACAACGTCGAAAAGCAGTTTGGCTCGCAGGCAAGCGCTTACCTGACCAGCGCGGTCCATGCATCCGGACGCGATCTGCAACGCCTGGCCGAGCGGCTGGCTGATTTCCCCCATGCGCATGTTCTGGATATGGGATGTGGCGCGGGTCATGCCAGTTTTACGGCGGCCGGGCAGGTGGCAAAGGTGACGGCCTATGATTTATCCAGCCAGATGCTGGAGGTTGTCGCCCAGGCCGCGCAGGATAAAGGTTTCTCGAATATTGTGACTCAGCAAGGTTATGCGGAAACGCTGCCTTTTGCGGATGCCAGCTTTGAGGTGGTGATAAGCCGCTATTCTGCTCACCACTGGCATGATGTGGGTCAGGCATTGCGGGAGGTAAAACGCGTCCTGAAGCCTGGCGGGGTGATGATGATTATGGATGTGATGTCGCCCGGCCACCCGGTGCGCGATGTCTGGCTGCAAACGGTTGAAGCGCTGCGCGATACTTCCCATGTCCGCAACTACGCCAGCGGCGAGTGGCTGGCGCTGGCGAATGAGGCCGGGCTGGTTATCAATCATCTGTTGACCGACCGTCTGCCGCTGGAGTTTGCCTCGTGGGTGGCGCGGATGCGCACGCCGGCACCGCTGGTGGAGGCAATTCGCTTGTATCAGGAGAGTGCGTCCGCAGAGGTAAAAGCCTATTTTGCCTTGCAGGAAGACGGCTCATTTACCAGCGATACGATTATGTTTGAAGCGCATAAAGCGGTATAAAGCAAAAAGGCACCGCTAAACGGTGCCTTTGTTTTTATCCGATGTATCAGGAGTCCGGCCTTTCGCTATTTTTCACAAACAGCGTCAGCTGATCGCCGGGTTTCAGATCGTCGGTGCCGCGGTTCCAGCGCATCACATCACGTGTGTTGACGCCATGACGTTTGGCAATGCTCGATAACGAGTCGCCTTTACGCACGCGATAGGTAATGCTATCGCTATTGCTGGCAAGACGTTCCGCGCTGCTTCCTGCGCCAATCACCAGGTTCTGGCCCACTTTCAGACCTGAACCACGCAAACCATTCCACTGCTGCAGATCTTTGGTCGATATGCCGAGCCGGGAAGCAATTCCGGAAATCGTATCGCCAGAACGCACCTTGTAGCTACGGCTGGTCAACGGCGTGTTGTCCGCCAGCTGGGTAGGCTGTACGGCGGCAATGTCACCTGAGGCCAAAGATTCACGCAGCTGAGCGGCATGCTTCTGCGGCACCATCACGTACTTTGGCCCGTTTGCACCGAGGGTAGAACCCTTGACGCCGGCGTTGAACGTTTTCAGCTTGCCGACAGGCATGCCTGCCATATCCGCCAGCTGGCTAATATCAACCGGACTGTCGAGGCGCACGCGCGCCAGCGCACGGCTCTCGTCTGCCGTCGGCAGTCTTACGCCATAGCGCTTGCTGTTTTTGAGAATATCGCTCAAAGCCAGCATCTTAGGTACGTAGACCTTGGTTTCCCGTGGTAATGGCAGCGACCAGAAATCGGTGGGTTTCCCACGCGAACGGTTCGCTTTCATTGCTTTCAGTACCCGGCCTTCACCGCTATTGTACGCGGCGACGGTTAATAACCAGTCACCGTCGAACATCTTGTTCAGACGCTGCATCATATCCAGCGCCGCCGTTGTAGAGGCGACGACATCACGACGCGCATCATAGCTGCGGGTCTGTTTTAAACCATAATTGCGCCCGGTGCTCGGAATGATCTGCCAGATGCCTGCGGCATTGGCGCCAGACGTTGCGTGCGGGTCAAAAGCGCTCTCCACTATGGGTAGTAATACCAGTTCCATTGGCATGTTACGTTTCTTAACTTGCCCGGCTATCCAGTACATATACGGCTCTGCCCGTAAAGTTACATCGTGGAGATAGCTCTTATTACGTAAATACTTCTGTTTTTGTTCGCGAATCCGGGGATTTTCCGGAATTCCCATCTTTAGCTCGTCGCCTATGGAAGTCCACAGATCCTGGTCTTGCGCGTAGAAGGTTCCATCATCTAACCAGCGCGCTTGACTTGTGAACTTACCTGCTTCCCCTTGACCAGCTGCAGAAAGGCTCTGTGCGTGCTGTTGGACGTTACCATCGTGCTTAGACGCCTGGCACCCCACCAGCAGGACGGAGGCGAGTAAAATCGCTCGTGCCTTCATGTGTGTGTCAATAGTTGCTTAAAAGACGAGCAAGAATAACGGTGAAGGCTACGAATGACAAGCGTTAAATGTCAGAAGTCATCTTTCTTTGACCTTAACCACGCAAATCGCTGTGCAGAGTGTTGCAAATTTGTTTCTTTTGAAATTTCTTTAATTAAATCATTATCATCTGTGCGTAGAAATATATTTATGCGGCGCTCATTTTTCAGAGTTACGGGGAGTGTTTTTTGTTTTTTCGCGCGTAACTCATTAACTTTATGATAGTAATCGCTTATATCCACATCATGAGGCAGGATACTCAAGGCAAACTTCATGTTTGCTAAAGTATACTCATGTGCGCAACAAATCAGAGTATCCTCAGGAAGGGCATTTATTTTCTTAAATGATTGATACATCTGCTCAGCCGTTCCTTCGAACAGCCTGCCGCAGCCGCCGGAAAACATTGTATCGCCACAGAATAGATAAGGTGCGCTATAGAAACAGATGTGTCCTAAAGTGTGACCCGGCGTGGCAAAAATAGAAAATTCGCGGCCCAAAATAGTCAGCCGATCGCCGTCGGCGACAAGGTGGGTCGTTCCCTTATCCTGGGTTTCTGCCGGTCCGTAAACAACGAGTCCGGGGAATTTTTCGCGCAGTTGTTTTACGCCGCCAACGTGATCGTGGTGGTGGTGGGTCAGCAGAATCGCTTCGGGTTGCCAGCGGTTAGCCTCTATGGCGGCCAGTACCGGCGCCGCTTCGCCGGGATCGACGATCAGACAACGGCCGTTATCCGTACTGAGAACCCAGATGTAGTTGTCCTGGAAGGCGGGAATGCTGATAAGATTCATAAATTACCTCTCAAAGCGTAGCGGAAGGTTACGATGAAGCCGGCAAGGATACCTCAGACAGTTACAGCGCCAGAGCACTGGTCCAGTATGCCCTGGGGCGAATACTATCGCGAATCGCTGGAACGGCAGATGAAACCGTGGCTGGCTAAATTATATGGCTTTCATTTACTTAAGATTGGCAATCTGAGCGCGGAAATCAATACGGAATCCTGTGCTATCTCGCATCAGGTGAACGTTTCTTTGCAGGGGAACCCTATTCAGGTGAAAGCCGACCCGCTACATCTGCCCTTTGCGGAAAAATCGGTCGATGCCTGCCTGCTGGCGCATACCTTGCCCTGGTGCAGCGACCCGCATCGTTTGCTGCGTGAAGCGGACAGGGTATTGATTGATGACGGCTGGATGATTTTGACCAGCTTTAACCCCGTGAGCCTGATGGGGTTGCGTAAACTGGTGCCGGTATTGCGTAAAACCGCGCCCTACAATAGCCGGATGTTTACGCTGATGCGCCAGCTGGACTGGCTGGCGCTGCTGAATTTTGAAGTGCTGCACCATGGCCGCTACCAGGTGCTGCCCTGGTCCAGGCACGGCGGTAAGTTGCTGAGTACTCATCTGCCGGCGCTGGGCTGTCTGCAGCTGATCGTCGCCCGTAAGCGTACGATCCCGCTGACCTTAAACCCGCTGAAATCAGGGAAAGCGAAAACGCCGCTACGGCAGACCGTTGGCGCCACGCGGCAGTGGCGCAACGGGGAGAATTAGTTTTCCGCCTGGTAACCGATATCGCTCTGCGTCGGGTTAGAGGCGGCAGCACGAGCCAGCTCGTCGCAGCGTTCATTTTCCGGATGTCCGGCGTGGCCTTTGACCCACTCCCATTTAATTTGGTGCTGGCCGAGCGCGGTATCCAGGCGCTGCCAGAGATCGACATTCTTAACCGGTTTTTTGTCAGCGGTTTTCCAGCCGCGTTTTTTCCAGTTATGAATCCACTGGGTGATCCCCTGGCGCACATACTGGCTATCGGTGCTGAGTATCACTTCGCACTGCTCTTTCAGCGCTTCCAGAGCGACAATTGCCGCCATCATCTCCATCCGGTTATTGGTCGTGAGGTGATAACCCTGACTAAAGATTTTTTCCTTCCCGCGATAGCGTAAAATCGCACCGTAACCGCCGGGGCCTGGATTTCCCAGGCACGAACCATCGGTGAAAATTTCTACCTGTTTAAGCATATCTGGTAGACTTCCTGTAATTGAAATCGATATGTAAACGGCAAGTCTGACATAAATGACTGATATGAGCACTGCAATTACACGACAGATTGTTCTCGATACGGAAACCACCGGTATGAATCAGATCGGTGCGCATTACGAAGGACATAAGATCATCGAGATCGGTGCGGTGGAGGTGATTAACCGTCGCCTTACCGGCAACAACTTCCACGTTTATCTGAAGCCGGACCGGCTGGTGGATCCGGAAGCGTTCGGCGTTCACGGAATCGCCGATGAGTTCCTGATGGATAAACCGGTGTTTGCCGATGTGGCTGAAGAGTTTATGGACTATATCCGCGGCGCGGAACTGGTCATTCATAACGCGTCGTTCGATATCGGCTTTATGGATTATGAATTCAGCAAGCTGAATCGCGGTATTCCGAAAACCAATACCTTCTGCAAGGTAACCGATAGCCTCGCGCTGGCGCGGAAAATGTTCCCCGGCAAGCGTAACAGCCTCGATGCGCTGTGTTCACGCTATGAAATAGATAACAGCAAACGAACGCTGCACGGGGCGTTACTCGATGCCCAGATTCTGGCCGACGTTTATCTGATGATGACCGGCGGTCAGACGACGATGGCATTTTCGATGGAAGGCGAGGGGCAGCAGCAGACGGGAGAAATGGGAATACAGCGCGTTGTCCGTGCTGCCAGTAAATTGCGGGTGGTTTATGCCTCTGATGAAGAGATCGCGAACCATGAATCCCGCCTCGATCTGGTCCAAAAGAAGGGTGGCAGTTGCCTGTGGCGCGCCTGATTCGCTGGAATATGCGCTAAAAATAGCCGGGTGGGCGATTTTTGCAGCAAACGATTCAAAAGTGAAGAAAAAGCGTTGACGGCGTTACGGGGAGTCCGTAATATTCGCCTCGTTCCTAGGGGAACAGTAAGTGGAGCGGTAGTTCAGTCGGTTAGAATACCTGCCTGTCACGCAGGGGGTCGCGGGTTCGAGTCCCGTCCGTTCCGCCACTATTCAGAAAGCCTGAATCAGCAATGATTCAGGCTTTCGTCGTTTTAGCCCCCCACCCATTTCCCTTATGCTTTCTATTAACAAAAAGTTAATAATCTAGGTGCAATTATTTAACATGTGATCAGTTTTGGTGCATGTAATGCACCGTTTTTGTGCGCTCGCCCTCTGGCATGGTCATTATCCGCTCCCCTAACGCAACAAAATCGTAATAATAAACCTGCCTTTATTCATGGCCTTATCCAGATATTTCAAATAATTTCCGAACCAATAGATGATTGGTTCGGAAATTGCTTGATCTCTATGGTCTCAGGTACACATCTATATCAATAACTTATTGTTAATAAAACCAAAGAAATGATGAAAGCAGGCGAACCAATATGGAAAAGGCGTCACCGTTTCTGGCAAATTCCAGCACTGCGCTGGAGCAACTGCGCGGGCTTATCAATCAGCATGAATCGACCCCAGGCGTACCGCTGCCCACCGAACGCGAACTTGCGGAGACGCTGGGCGTAGGGCGACGCGAGATTCGTCGGGCGCTGGACGTCCTGGAAGAGGAGGGGCGCATCTGGCGCAAACAAGGGAAGGGCACCTTTATTGGGCCTGCGGCCCCCGTTGAGCCGCTGGTGCTTCAGGGGCTGGTGCAGCAAACCAATTTGCTGGAGGTCATGGAGGCGCGTCTGCAGCTCGAACCCGGACTGGCTCGCCTCGCAGCCCTGCGCGCTACCGGGGAAAATCTTGCGCTGATGCAGCGCCTGCTGGAACGGATTAATAAGGTCAGCCCTGACGATCGCGACCTTAACGAGCTGTGGGACAGCGCGTTTCATCGCGCCATTGCCGAAGCTGCCGGCAATCGTCTGCTGTTGGGCCTGTTTGACGCCATTGATGCCGTTCGCCGCGAACCGGGTTGGCAGCATTTACGCGAGCTGGCGCGTACGCCGGAACGCGTTAATAACTATAACTCTCACCACCACACCATCATCAACGCCATTATTCAACGCCAGCCCAATGAAGCTGCCGCCGCGATGCGCGAGCATCTGCTCTCCCTGCAAAATGCCCTGATCCAGGCCATTCATCTTGAGGACGATACACGCCATGACGACGATCCCCTTTAAGGAAGCCGTGCCGGTACTGCGCCTGCAAAACCTCAACGTTAAATTCGCCGGTTCGCTGGTCAGCGTGCTGGACGGTATTTCCCTCACTGTCCAGGCGGGGGAAACGCTGGCGCTGGTGGGAGAGTCCGGCTGTGGGAAAAGCATCACCTCGCTGGCGCTGATGGGGCTGTTGCCCGCCAGCGCGCAAATTGTCAGCGGCGAGATGCAGTTTCGCCGCCACGATCTGCGCAAGCTGTCGCCGCGGGAATATGCCGATCTGCGGGGCAACGAGCTGGCGATGATTTTTCAGGAACCGATGACTTCGCTGAATCCCGCTTTCACCCTTGGCGATCAGCTAAGTGAAGCGGTGATGCGCCACCAGAAGATGCCGCGCGCGGCAGCGATGAAAACCGCGCTGCAGATCCTGGAAAAAGTGCAGATCCCGGCGGCGGAAATGCGCCTGAAGGCGTATCCCCATCAGCTCTCTGGCGGGATGCGCCAGCGGGTGATGATCGCCATGGCGTTAATTAACCATCCGCGGCTGCTTATCGCCGATGAGCCGACCACCGCGCTGGACGTCACGATCCAGGCGCAAATCCTGACGCTGTTGAATGACCTGAAAGCAGAGACCGGCACCGCGGTACTGATGATTACCCACGATTTAGGCGTGGTGGCGGAAGTCGCCCAGCAGGTCGCGGTGATGTATGCCGGACAGGTGGTGGAGCAGGGGAGCGTCGAGGCGATTTTCGCTGACCCGCAGCACCCTTATACCATCGGTCTGATGGGGTCGATTCCCTCCCTCAGCGCCCGGAAAGGGGCGCTTTCGACTATCCCGGGCTCCGTACCGCTGCCGGAAGCGATGCCGAAAGGATGTCGTTTTGCAAGCCGCTGCCCGTTCGCGCAGGTCCGCTGTCATGAGCAGAAGCCGCCATTACAGACCTTAGGCGCCAGCCATCAGGTCGCCTGTTTCCGTGCTCCGCTGGAGCAGCATATTGCGTTGGGAGAAATCGCATGACCCTACCCATTCTTGAAGCCCGCGATCTGAGTAAATGGTTTCCCGGGCCGAAAAAGCTCTTCGCGCCAGCGCGTCATGTCACCGCCGTCGATCGGGTGTCGCTGGCGGTTATGCCGGGGGAAACGCTGGCGATTGTTGGCGAGTCCGGTTCGGGGAAATCGACGCTTGGCCGCCTGCTGCTGCGTCTGCTGGCCGCAAGCGAGGGGCGGGTGTTCTGGCAGGGCGAGGAAATTACTGACGCGACGGGAACCCGACTCAACCAGCTGCGTCGCGAGCTGCAGATCATCTTTCAGGATCCCTTTGCGTCATTGAACCCGCGGATGACCGTGGAGCAGATCGTCGGCGAACCGCTGTGGCTACATCAGAATATGAAAAAGGCCGATCGGCACTACCGCGTCGCTGAACTGCTGAAAACAGTGGGGCTACCGGCGGCATGGGCCGACCGTTATCCACATGAGTTTTCCGGCGGCCAGCGCCAACGTATTGGTATCGCCCGCGCGCTGGCCTCCGGGCCTAAGCTGCTGCTGGGCGATGAACCGGTGTCGGCGCTGGACGTTTCCGTCCAGGCGCAGGTGGTGAATCTGCTGGAGAGTCTTAAGCATCAGCTTGGCCTGACGATGATTATTGTCGCCCACGGACTGGCGGTCATCCGCCATATGAGCGACCGCGTGGCGGTGATGTACCTCGGGCAAATCGTTGAGCTGGCGACGGTCGATGAGATCTTCGATGCGCCGCTGCACCCGTATACCCAGGCGCTGATCGCTTCGGCGCCGCAAATGCAACCGGGCGTGCAGCGTGAGGCTCCGCTGCTACAGGGGGATCTACCTAATCCGGCCAACCCGCCGACGGGCTGCCGTTTCCATACCCGCTGCCCGTACGTCAGCGATCAATGTCGGCAAAGCGAACCGATTAACCAGCTGCTTGACGGCGGACGGCAGATCGCCTGCCACCGCTGGCAGGAGATCAACCGCGATCGCAGCGTGATCCAGATTGCTCCGCCGTCCGCCGCATTTCTGCGCCGCCGCGCGCTGTTTGAACACGCGGCCACTCACTCATCCCTTGCTGCAAGGAACTCATGATAATGACAATGCGTAATTCTCTTTTGACCGTTCTGGGAAGTGTTATGTTGCTTGGTGCGGCGCTGCCCGCGCATGCAGAGAGCGTACTGCGCATCGGCCTGGGGGCGGATCCCGATATGCTCGATCCCCATCTGGCGCGCACCTACTACGGCCGCTTTGTTTTCGCCTCGCTGTGCGACAGGCTGGTGGACGTCGATGAGCATCTCAAGATCGTGCCGGGGCTGGCGACGGACTGGTCGTGGAGCGATGACGGTAAAACGCTGACCATGAACCTGCGCGACGGGGTCACCTTCCACGACGGCGAGAAGTTCGACGCCGCAGCGGCAAAATATAACCTCGATCGCGCGCTGACGCTGAAAGGCTCACTGCGCAAAAGCGAGATCTCCTCAATCGAATCGGTGGCGGTGACCGGCCCGCTGCAAATCGCTGTGCATCTGAAAACGCCGGATGCCGCGCTGCTGATGCAGTTGACCGATCGCGCCGGGGCGATGATGGCGCCGGAAGCGGCGAAAAAAGCGGATTTTGCCGCTCATCCGGTCTGTTCCGGTCCTTACAAATTCGACAGCCGGGTTTCTCAGGATCGTATCGTCCTGAGCCGTTTTGACAACTACTGGAATAAAGGCGCCTACCACTTTGACAAGCTTATCTATTTGCCGATCCCCGATGCTTCGGTCCGGCTGGCTAACCTGCGCGCCGGCGATCTCGAGCTGACGGAAGGTATCGCCGCCAGCGACGTAAAAACCGTTGAAGCCGACAGCAAACTGGCGCTCGCTAAAGTCACGGGGCTGGGCTATCAGGGTATCACTTTCAACATTAATAACGGCAAAGTAGCGGCCAACGATCCGTTTAAAGATGCCCGCGTTCGTGAAGCCTTCTCCTTAGCTATCGACCGCGATGCGCTTAACCAGGTGGTATTCGAAGGGCTATATACTCCGGCAAATCAGGCCTTCTCGCCGGTTAGCCCGTATCACGTCAAGCTTCCGGTTGCACCGCGTAATGTGGAAAAAGCGCAGGCGCTGCTGAAAGCCGCGGGAGTCTCCACGCCGCTGAACGTCAATCTGCTGGTACCGAATAACCCGACCTCGCAGCAGGTGGGGCAGGTGCTGCAGGCGATGGTCGCCGAAGCGGGCTTTAACCTCAATTTGCAGATGACCGAGTTTGCCACGCTGCTCGATCGCCAGCAGAGCGGTGACTACCAGTTGAGCTTCTCCGGCTGGTCGGGACGTCCGGATCCTGACGGCAGTATCTACGGTTTTATTCATAGCAAGGGCACCCTCAACGACGGCCGTTACAGCAACGGACAGGTCGATGAATGGCTGACTCAGGCGCGACTGAGCAACGATCAGGCCGTTCGCCAGCCGCTGTATGACAAGGTCGTTCACCAGTTGCAAACCGACATGCCGATCGCCTATCTCTACTTTGAGCCGCGCATTTTTGGGCTCAACAAAAAAGTACAGGGCTTTAAACCTTACCCGGACGGCATCGTACGCGTAGCGGGTCTGTCGCTGACGCAATAATCGAGGCGTGAGGAGAAACCATGCTGGAACTGATTAGCAAACGGCTGCTGCTCGCGATACCGACGCTGCTGCTGGTGAGCATGATGGTGTTTGGGCTACAGAAACTGCTGCCCGGCGACCCGCTGATCGCCATGGCGGGCGAGGAGCGCGATCCGGCAGTGATTGCCCAGCTGCGAGCGGAGTTAAACCTCGATGCGCCGATCCCGGTGCAGTACTACCACTGGCTGACCCGCGCGTTGCAAGGCGATCTCGGCGTCTCGTTACGTACTCATGAGCCGGTGACGCAGCTTATCGCCAGCAAGCTGCCGGTGACGCTGGAACTGTCGCTGCTGGCAATGATTATTGCCCTGATCGTCGGCATCAGCATGGGGATTCTGGCGGCGGTGAACAAAAACAGCTGGATCGATCACGGGGCGAACTTCGTGGCGATCTCGGGGATCTCAATACCGCATTTTTGGTTAGGGATCCTGCTGATCCTGGTCTTTTCGGTCAATCTGCAATGGCTGCCCGCCTCCGGATTTGTACCGTTTAGCGAGGCGCCGCTGCAAAATCTGCGCACGCTGCTGCTGCCGGCGGCGGTGCTGGGGACCGGTCTGGCGGCCACGCTGATGCGCCACACCCGCGCTTCGATGATCGCGGTGCTGAAAGCGGACTATATACGTACCGCGCGGGCAAAAGGGCTACTACCAAAAGCGGTGATCTTAAAGCATGCCTTTCGCAACGCGCTGGTGCCGGTCATCACGCTGACCACGCTGCTGTTTGGCGAGCTGCTGGGCGGCGCGGTCCTGACCGAGCAGGTGTTCACCATTCCCGGCTTCGGCAAGATGATCGTCGATTCGGTGTTTAACCGCGATTACGCGGTGGTGCAGGGCGTGGTGCTGATCGTGGCGATCGGTTTCCTGATGCTCAACCTGCTGGCCGATGTGCTCTACGTCCTCATTAACCCGAAAATGCGAGGCTAACCATGGCGGAATTCACAACGCAGAGCGTGGCGCTCGTCAAGCCGCGTGCGCAAAACCGGGTACTGAAGAAATTTCTCGCCAATAAAAGCGCGGTGATCGGCGCGGTGGTGGTCGGCATCTTCGTGCTGATTGCGCTCCTGGCGCCGTGGATCGCGCCGTTCGATCCGGTCAAGGCCAATTTTCTGATGGTGCGTTAGCCACCATCGGAGATGTACTGGTTCGGCACCGATGAGCTGGGGCGCGATATTCTCTCGCGGATTGTCTGGGGAGCGCGCACCTCGCTGATGGCCGGCTGTATGTCGGTACTTATCGCGGTGGTTATCGGTGTTCCGCTCGGGCTGGTGGCGGGTTATTTTCAGGGGATCTGGGACGGCGTCATATCACGCTTTATCGAAGCGCTGCTCGCCTGTCCGTTTCTGATCATGGCGATCGCCCTCGGCGCATTTTTAGGACCGAGCCTGAGTAACGCGATGATCGCCATCGGCCTGTCGGCGATGCCGATCTTTGCCCGTCTGACCCGCGGCCAGACGATCGCCATTCGTAACGAAGAGTATATCGACGGCGCGCGGGCCATCGGCCTGCCGGACCGGTGGATCGTTCTGCGCTACGTCCTTCCTAACGTGATGTCGCCGATTCTGGTGCAGGCCACGCTGGCGATTGCTTCGGCAATTATCGCCGAGGCCAGTCTCTCTTTCCTCGGCCTTGGCCAGCAGCCGCCGAACCCTTCCTGGGGCTCGATGCTCAATACGGCAAAAGGTTTTCTTGAACAGGCGCCGTGGATGTCTGTGTTCCCCGGCGTCGCTATTTTCCTGGCGGTACAGGGTTTTAATCTACTCGGCGACGGGCTGCGCGATGCGCTCGATCCGCGCCATGACTAAGGAGTCATAATGACAAAAGCGCTTGATTTCTCGACCGGTTATGCTTCACGTCGCCCACCGATGATGGGGCGCAACGCCGTGGCGACGTCGCAGCCGCTGGCGGCGCAGGCGGGGATGCGGATGCTGCAGCTGGGCGGCAATGCGGTTGATGCGGCGATTGCCACCGCGATGGCTCTCACCGTGGTGGAACCGACCGGCTGCGGTATCGGCAGCGATGCGTTTGCCATTATCTGGGACGGTGAAAAATTGCATGGCCTGAATGCCTCCGGGCGCTCTCCCGCCAGCTGGCATGCCGATCTGTTCGCCGGCAAAGGCGCGGTACCGGAAATCGGCTGGGATGCGGTCACCGTCCCGGGCGCGGTTTCCGGCTGGGTGGCGCTGGCGGAACGCTTCGGTTCGCTGCCGCTCACCACGCTGGCGCAGCCGGCCATTGACTATGCGCGTAACGGCTTTCCCGTTTCGCCGCTGATTGGTCACCTGTGGCAGCGGGGCTATAACAAACTGAAAGATCAGCCGGGCTTCAGCGCCTGCTTTGCGCCGCAAGGCCGCGCGCCGCGGGTCGGCGAGATTTTCCGTAACCCAGCGCAGGCGAAAACCCTGGCGCTGATCGCCGAAACCAATGGGGAGGCGTTCTATCGCGGCGAGCTGGCGCAGAAGATTGCGGCATTCGCCCGGGAGCACGGCGCGCATCTGACGGCGGACGATCTGGCTAACCACCGCGCCGATTGGGTTGAACTGCTGTCGCGTGATTTTGCCGGCGGTTCGGTACAGGAGCTGCCGCCTAACGGCCAGGGGATCGCCACCCTGATTGCGCTCGGGATCCTCGAACAGTGTGATATCGGTCGCTACGACCCCGATTCGGTACAGTCGCTGCATCTGTCGATTGAGGCAATGAAGCTGGCGCTGGCGGACCTCGATCGCTACGTTGCCGACGAAGATCATATGGAGTTTGCTGCCGGGACGCTGTTAAGCGACGAGTATCTGAAATCCCGCGCCGCGCTGATCGATCCGCAGCAGGCCTCCGATTTTACCTACGGTTCTCCGACCCAGAGCGGAACGGTCTATCTCTCGACGGCCGACGCCAGCGGAATGATGGTGTCGTTTATTCAGTCCAACTATATGGGCTTTGGCTCCGGGGTCGTGGTCCCTGATACCGGCATCAGCCTGCAAAACCGCGGCTGCGGCTTTGTGCTCGATCCCGGCCACCCGAACGCGCTGGCGGGCGGCAAGCGGCCGTTCCATA
The DNA here is from genome assembly GCF_044900465.1 of Klebsiella sp. NPDC088457. NCBI lineage: Bacteria > Pseudomonadati > Pseudomonadota > Gammaproteobacteria > Enterobacterales > Enterobacteriaceae > Klebsiella > Klebsiella sp. NPDC088457. The sequence goes on from NZ_JBJDNH010000037.1 coordinate 17,485, forward strand.
CCATCATTCCCGGTTTTGCGTTAGATGGCGATGGCAAGCCGCTGATGTCGTTTGGCGTGATGGGCGGTCCGATGCAGGCGCAGGGGCATATGCAGATGGCCCTGCGCATTATGCTGCATGGACAAAACCCGCAGGCGGCGATCGACGCGCCGCGCTGGCGGGTGGTGCAGGGGCGGGAGGTGGTGGTTGAATCGACCTTCAGCCGCAACGTGATTGCGGGGCTGCGCGAGCGCGGGCATCAGATTGTGGTGGAGGACCCGCTGCAGGACTACAACTTCGGCGGCGCACAGGCGATTTATCGCCTGCCGGAGGGCCATTACGTCGCCGCGACCGAAAGCCGCAAGGACGGGCAGGCGCTGGTGAGCTAAATCCTGGTGGCGTAAAAAGGGGGCGAATAGCGCCCCCTTTTGGATCTCGCTTTACCCGAGGGTAAAAGGATCCGCATCCTGCCAGGCGGGAAATTTCTCGCGATACTCGGTGAGCGCCGTCAGCGACAGCTCGGCATCAAGGCGCGTGGCCTGATGGGGCTCGGCGGTGGCCAGAATTTCTCCCTGTGGGCTGATGATACGGCTGTCGCCGCGATAATGATGGCCGTTGCCGTCGGTGCCGACGCGGTTACAACCGGCGACGTAGGCCTGGTTTTCAATGGCCCGGGCTACCAGCAGCGACTGCCAGTGCAGCGAGCGCGGCGCGGGCCAGTTGGCCACGTACAGCGCTAAATCGTAGTCGTTATGGTTGCGTGACCACACCGGGAAACGCAGGTCATAGCAGACCAGCGGTAGAATCCGCCAGCCGCGCCACTCAAAAACAACCCGTTCGCTGCCCGCCTCATAATGATGATGTTCTCCGGCCATCCGGAACAGATGCCGCTTGTCATAGAAGCGCGTGGCGCCGTCGGGATCCACCAGCAGGAAGCGGTTAACCGGCCCGCGCTCGGTTTGCAGCGCGGCGCTACCGGCGATCAGGGCATGAGTTTGCATCGCTTTTGCCCGCATCCAGTCAACGACCTCTTCCTGCGCCATCGACTGCTTTGCCGCTTCCATAGCGAAGCCGGTGGTGAACATTTCCGGTAAAACAATCAGGTCACGCCCGGTAATACCTTCCAGTTGACGATCGAAATGGCGTAGGTTGGCGGGACCGTCCATCCACACCAGAGGTTGTTGCAGCAACGTAATTTTCAGGCCAGGCACGGTGGTGAACTCCAGTATCATTAGGGCGTTATCATTATTTTAATACCATATCAGCCGCAGGATGGTGAGAGGAATATTTTGTTAAAAAAATGCTAATGCTGGTGATGCGTCCGCCGGTGACGGAGCTAAAAAAAGGCGGGGGAAAACCCCCGCCCCGATCGTGATGTGATTAATTTATGATTCAGGCCGCTTCAATCTTGCGGACTTTCTCCGGCAACTTTACCGGTTTGGTCGCCAGCTCATCCGGCGCGAAATCATCCACGTTAATACTGCGCAGGCGACTGGTTTCCGCGCGGGTGAGGATCGTGGCCTCATCCTGATTGATTAAACCTTTGGTCAGGGCGTTACGCGCCAGTTCATCCAGGCGGGTAAACGGCAGGTTTTTACCCAGCTCTTTGCAGATACGCTGGTGGATCGGGTCGGCCGCCATGACATCAAGCAGCGCCTCTTCCAGCAGACCGACCGGGTTATGTTCGCTCGGGGTCAGATACTGGCCGCGGCCGATGCGGGAACGCGTGGCGCTCGGCACCTGCAGGATTTTCGCCACCTTATGGTCCAGCTTATCGGACGGCGCGTTGTAGTGACGGCCGGTCGGGAAGATGGCGAGGCGCATTACGCCAGCGACGAAACGGTTCGGGAAGTTTTTCAGTAGATCGTCGATCGCCTGCTCCGCCTGATACAACGCATCCTGAACCCCCCAATGAACCAGTGGAAGGTCGGCTTCATTGCGCCCTTCATCGTCATAGCGCTTCAGTACCGCCGAGGCGAGATAGAGCTGGCTCAGGACATCGCCGAGACGGGCGGAAATCCGCTCGCGACGCTTCAGGCTGCCGCCCAGCACCGCCATGGCGACGTCGGACAGCAGCGCCAGGTTCGCGCTCAGACGATTCATGTGCTGATAGTAGCGGCGAGTGCTGTCGCGGGTCGGCGTACTGCTGGTCAGGCCGTGGGTCAGGCCCAGCCAGAAGCTGCGCACTTTATTGCTACCGACGTGGCCGATATGCTTAAACAGCAGCTTGTCGAACGCGTCCACATCGTTGTTCTGCGCGGCGGCCATCTCATCAAGTACGTACGGATGGCAACGAATCGCCCCCTGACCGAAGATCATCATACTGCGGGTCAGGATGTTGGCTCCTTCCACGGTGATGGCGATCGGCGCACCCTGATAGGCGCGGGCGAGGAAGTTACCTTCACCGAGCATAATGCCTTTACCGCCGGTGATATCCATGGCGTCAATAATTGAACGCTGGCCGCGGTGGGTACAGTGGTATTTCACGATAGCCGACAGCACCGCCGGTTTTTCTCCCAGCATGATCCCGTAAGTAATCAGCGAAGCGGCGGCATCCATGACATACGCGTTACCGGCGATGCGTGCCAGGGGCTCTTCGATACCTTCCATTTTACCGATAGAAATTTTGAACTGCCGGCGAATGTGGGCATAAGCGCCGGTCGCCATCGCCACGGATTTCAGCCCGCCGGTGGCGTTAGACGGCAGGGTGATACCGCGGCCCACGGAGAGGCATTCTACCAGCATCCGCCAACCCTGACCGGCCATCGTCGGGCCGCCGATGATGTAATCGATCGGTACGAAAATGTCTTTACCCTGCGTTGGTCCGTTCTGGAACGGGACGTTCAGCGGGAAGTGGCGACGGCCAATCTCCACGCCGGGCGTGGTGGTTGGGATCAGCGCGCAGGTAATTCCCAGCTCTTCTTCCCCGCCCAGCAGACGATCCGGGTCAGAGAGTTTAAAGGCCAGTCCCAGCACGGTCGCGACAGGAGCCAGGGTAATGTAGCGTTTGTTCCAGGTCAGGCGCATGCCCAGTACCTGCTCGCCTTGCCATTCGCCCATGCAGACGACGCCGGTATCCGGAATCGCGCCGGCATCTGAACCCGCTTCCGGGCTGGTCAGGGCAAAGCATGGAATTTCCTGGCCACGGGCCAGACGCGGCAGATAGTGATTTTTCTGTTCTTCAGTACCGTAATGTTGCAGCAGTTCGCCCGGGCCTAAAGAGTTCGGTACGCCGACGGTGATCGCCAGAATGCCGGAAACGCCGGAGAGCTTTTGCAGCACGCGGGACTGAGCGTAAGCGGAGAACTCGAGGCCGCCGTACTCTTTCTTAATGATCATCGCAAAGAAGCGATGCTCTTTCAGATACGCCCACAGTTCCGGCGGCAGATCGGCCATCTCATGGGTAATTTCAAAGTCGTTAGCCATGCGGCAGGCTTCTTCTACCGGGCCGTCGATGAACGCCTGTTCTTCGGCGGTCAGGCGCGGCTGTGGATAGTTATGCAGCTTTTGCCAGTCCGGGTTACCGCGGAACAGATCGCCTTCCCACCAGGTGGTGCCCGCGTCAATCGCTTCTTTTTCGGTGCGCGACATCGGTGGCATCACTTTGCGAAACGCGCGAAATGCCGGTGCCGACATCATCGACTTACGCATCGGCGCGAAGTTAAACGGCAGCAGGATAATCGCCAGCGGTACCAGCAGCCAGATATTCCACAGCCCGGCCACGCTAAGCGCGGCGGTCCAGGCGAGTAAAATCGCACTGCTGAGCAGGAGATTGATTCGGTGATAGAAGAGTGCACCGAGCAGAACAACGGTTGCAACAATACTCAAAATCATCATAGAGAAATGCTCCCTGTCTTGTAGGAGGTCTGACCACTTGTGATGATATGGTTGTAGTGGATGTAATTTGTTTTAGCAATGTGTTTACAAAATAATTACAACCTTGCTCACATTGTTGTACGTAAAAGCGGCACGTAAAATCAAAACCCCGGCGGATAAGCGCGCCTGCTGCTTCTCGCCCCGGCGGCTATCCGGTACACTGCCAGGGTTATTCCACCAATACTGAAGGATTATCCTCATGTACCAGGATCTTATTCGTAACGAACTGAACGAAGCGGCGGAAACGCTGGCTAACTTTCTGCAGGACGAAGCCAATATTCACGCCATCCAGCGTGCCGCGGTGCTGCTGGCAGATAGCTTTAAGGCCGGTGGCAAAGTCCTCTCCTGCGGCAACGGCGGTTCCCACTGCGATGCGATGCACTTTGCGGAAGAACTGACCGGGCGCTATCGTGAGAATCGTCCCGGCTATCCGGCGATTGCGATTTCAGATGTCAGCCACCTGTCCTGCGTCAGTAACGATTTTGGTTACGAGTACGTCTTTTCCCGCTACGTCGAGTCCGTCGGTCGCGCCGGCGATGTGCTGCTGGGGATCTCCACTTCCGGCAACTCCGGTAACGTGATTAAAGCGATTGACGCTGCCCGTGCGCAGGGGATGAAAGTGATTACCCTGACCGGTAAAGATGGCGGTAAAATGGCGGGATCCGCCGATGTTGAAATCCGCGTGCCGCATTTTGGTTATGCCGACCGCATTCAGGAAATTCACATTAAAGTGATTCATATTCTGATTATGCTGATCGAAAAAGAGATGGTGAAGGCTTAAAAGGCGACTCTGTTTGCCATTTTGCACCGGGCCAGCGCGCAAACCCTCGCGTACATTCGCTACGGTTGTTGCGCGCTGGCCGTGTTCAGAGCGGCGGCGGTAATAACGCCTTTTGTGTTTAAGCTGAGTGGTGTGAGGTGATGTATGTGCGAATTGCTCGGGATGAGCGCGAATGTGCCAACAGATATTTGCTTTAGCTTTACCGGGCTGGTCCAGCGCGGTGGAGGAACCGGTCCCCATAAAGACGGTTGGGGCATTACCTTTTATGAAGGTAAAGGCTGTCGCACATTCAAAGATCCCCAGCCCAGTTTTCAGTCGCCAATAGCGAAGCTGGTACAGGACTACCCGATCAAATCGTGCTCGGTCATCGCCCATATTCGCCAGGCTAACCGCGGTATCGTCGCCCTGGAAAATACCCATCCGTTTACCCGTGAACTGTGGGGGCGCAACTGGACCTACGCGCATAACGGTCAGCTGGAAGGCTATGAGTCTCTGGAGACGGGGAATCTTCAGCCGATCGGCGAGACCGACAGCGAAAAAGTCTTCTGCTGGATCCTGCACTGCCTGACCGAGCGCTATGCGGGCACGCCGGACGATATGGTGGACGTGTTCAGGTTTATCGCGACGCTGGCGGGTGAGCTGCGGGAAAAAGGCGTGTTCAATATGCTGCTGTCGGACGGGCGCTATGTGATGGCGTTTTGCTCGACGAACCTGCACTGGATTACGCGCCGGGCGCCGTTTGGCGTGGCAACGCTGCTGGATCAGGATGTGGAAATCGACTTTCAACGAGAGACCACACCTGATGATGTGGTCACCGTTATCGCCACTCAGCCGCTGACCGGCAATGAGACCTGGAATAAGATTATGCCAGGTGAGTGGGCGCTATTTTGCCTGGGGGACCGTGTAGTTTGACGCCAGCTGCGGCTGAATAACTTCATGGCTGAGCGGTTTGCTCACCACGTAACGGCCATCCATCACCGAGACAACAGGCGGCTTGTGGGTTTGCTGGAAATAGTCGTAGCCGGGCTTCAGCTGTTTCCAGAAATCCGCATAGTAAGAGTACTTGTGGCGTTCCATATTGGCATCGGTCATGCGGAAGGGATAGATGCTGACCTGCACGTTGGGCTGGCCGAACACTAACGCGCCGGTGACAAACTGGAAAATCTCATCGATGCCGGTATCGGTCATCGCATAGCAGCCGATGGATACGCAGGCGCCGTGAATCATCAGGTATTTACCTTCATAACCATGCGCGCGGTCGTAAGCATTCGGGAAGCCGATATTAATGGCTTTATAGAAACGGCTGTCAGGCTTTAGCTGATTGCGCGTCACGTTATAAAACCCTTCCGGACTTTTGAAGTCGCCCTGACGCTGTTTCGGTCCGAGGCCGCCGGAGTAGTTACAGATCCGGTAGCTGTCGAGAAGTTGCCAGGTTTCGCCCATTTTGACGTAAAGATCGAGCATGCGCTCTTCTTTGAAGATCTCAATGTAAACCGGGGAACCCATTAATTGTTGCTTATATTCTTTGCTAACCGGCGTCGTCGGGCCGTTATTGCTGAGTAGCCCAGCAAATGAAACGCACGGCAACAGAAGCATCGCAATAAAGAATGCGATTTTGCGCATACTGCTTGTTCCTTGATAAATCAAAAACCACATTGCCAGGACGGCAAGAGATACCCGAAATCAGACTTTTCTGGATTTAGAGCGCTCACATTAGCATCACGGCAGTTTTTCGCAAGCGCGGCCGCACCGCGTTTACAATTTAGTTTTCCTTTATAACCAATCTGGCGTCAAAGTGCAGTGAGAACTTTGCGCAACATGTCTCATTTTATAGCGAGTTAATCGTGGTTTACCTATAGCCTCCGCTTACGAAATGTTACACTTACGCCGCTAAATGATCAGGGTAAGAAAGGATGCTTCTCTCCCGTCTGGTGAATCACCAGGACCTCGCTTTTCCTTTTTCTCTGATTTCCCATCAATGTTGCTGGCCTCGGCCTGATGCCGGGGTTTAGGTTACGGATACCTGCTAACGATATGATTAAAATCACGAAAGGGCTGAATTTGCCCATAGCTGGCATGCCATCACAGCAGATCACTTTGAACGTCGCGGTTAAACGCGTCGCGCTGTTGGGCGAAGAGTATGTCGGTATGCGCCCCTCAATGGCGGTCCGCGAAGGCGACCGGGTGCAAAAAGGGCAAACCCTGTTCGAAGATAAAAAGAACCCTGGCGTCCGCTTTACCGCGCCTGCCGCCGGGGTCATTAGCGCTATCCATCGCGGCGAACGTCGGGTTCTGCAATCGGTGGTGATTGATGTCGACGGCGACGAGGCCGTGCAGTTCTCCCGCTATGCGCCCGACGAGCTGGCGGGGCTGGCGCGGGAAACCGTCCAGCAACAGCTGCTGGAATCCGGTCAGTGGACGGCGTTGCGTACTCGCCCGTTCAGTAAAACCCCGGCGCTAGGCAGCGTGCCGGCGGCGATATTCGTTACCGCCATCGATACCCAGCCGCTGGCGGCGGATCCTCAGCCGCTGATTCGCGCCCGGCGCGAGGCCTTCGACGCCGGCCTCACCATACTGACCCGCCTGACGGCGGGCAAAGTTCATGTCTGCCAGGCCAGCGGCGGTAAGCTGGGCGGTCACCCGTCAGGGCAGGTGACCTTTAACCAGTTCGCCGGGCCGCATCCTGCCGGGCTGGTGGGCACTCACATTCATTTTCTTGAGCCCGTCAGCCTCAGCAAACAGGTCTGGCACCTTAACTATCAGGATGTTATCGCCATCGGCCGGCTGTTCCTCGACGGGGAACTGTGTAGCGAACGGGTGATCGCGCTCGGCGGCCCGCAGGTTAAAGAGCCGCGGCTGATTCAAACCTGCAGCGGCGTTAGCCTTGATGAACTGCTGGCTGGCGAGCTACAGGAAGGTGAAAACCGGGTCATTTCCGGCTCGGTCCTGAGCGGCAGCCGTGCGCAGGGGCCTCATGCCTTCCTCGGGCGTTTTCATCTGCAGGTCAGCGTGGTCAAAGAGGGGCGTGACAAGGAACTGTTTGGCTGGGTGATGCCGGGGAAAGACAAATTTTCCATTACCCGCACCACGCTGGGCCACTTCCTCAAGCGCAAGCTGTTTAACTTCTCGACCGATACCCACGGCGGCGAGCGTGCCATGGTGCCGATTGGTAACTATGAGCGGGTAATGCCGCTGGATATTCTGCCCACCATACTGCTGCGCGATTTGCTCGCGGGCGACAGAGATAGCGCGCAGGCGCTGGGCTGCCTGGAACTGGATGAAGAAGACCTGGCGCTGTGCACTTACGTCTGTCCCGGCAAGTATGAATACGGCCCGGCGCTGCGTAGCGTGTTAACCCAGATTGAGCAGGAAGGCTAAGTGATGGGCTTAAAGCAACTGTTTGACAAACTTGAGCCGCACTTTACTCACGGCGGCAAGCTGGAAAAATACTACCCGCTGTTCGAAGCGACGGCGACGCTGTTCTACACCCCGGGCCAGGTGACGCGCGGCGCCGCTCACGTTCGTGATGCTATTGACCTCAAGCGTATGATGATTCTGGTCTGGCTTGCCGTCTTCCCGGCGATGTTCTGGGGGATGTATAACGTCGGCCTGCAAACCCTGCCGGCGCTGCATAAACTGTACGGCGCAGAGCAGCTGCAGCAGGTGATCGCCGCAGACTGGCACTACAGCCTCGCGCAGTGGCTGGGAGTCAGCTTCAGCGCCGATGCGGGCTGGATCAGCATGATAACGCTGGGCGCGGTGTTCTTCCTGCCCATCTACATGACCGTCTTTATCGTCGGCGGCTTCTGGGAAGTGCTGTTTGCTATCGTGCGTAAGCACGAGATCAATGAAGGCTTCTTCGTCACCTCGATTCTCTTCGCGCTGATTGTCCCGCCTACGCTGCCGCTGTGGCAGGTGGCGCTGGGGATTACCTTCGGCGTGGTGATTGCCAAAGAGATTTTCGGCGGGACCGGGCGTAACTTTCTCAACCCGGCGCTGGCGGGGCGCGCTTTCCTGTTCTTTGCCTGGCCGGCGCAAATTTCCGGCGATCTGGTGTGGACCGCCGCGGAGGGTTTCTCCGGCGCGACGCCGCTGTCCCAGTGGGCAAGCGGCGGCGGCGAGGCGTTGGTGAATGTGACCAGCGGCCAGCCGGTCAGCTGGATGGCGGCTTTCCTTGGCAATATTCCCGGCTCCATCGGCGAGGTTTCGACGCTGATGATCCTGATTGGCGGCGCAATCATTATCTTCGCGCGCATTGCCTCGTGGCGCATCGTTGCCGGGGTGATGATCGGCATGATGGCGACGGCGACGCTGTTTAATTTCATCGGCTCGGCCACTAACCCGATGTTCGCCATGCCGTGGTACTGGCATCTGGTGCTCGGCGGTTTTGCCTTCGGCATGATGTTTATGGCGACGGACCCGGTGTCTGCATCGTTTACGGATAAAGGGAAATGGAGCTATGGCCTGCTGATCGGCGTGATGTGCGTGCTGATTCGGGTGGTCAACCCGGCCTATCCGGAAGGGATGATGCTGGCGATCCTCTTCGCCAATCTCTTTGCGCCGCTGTTCGATTACCTGGTGGTGCAGGCCAATATTAAGCGGAGGAAGTCGCGTGGCTGAGAAGAAAAGTAACGATAGCATCGGCAAAACGCTGCTGGTGGTGCTGGTGCTTTGCCTGGTGTGCTCCATCGTAGTCGCCGGGTCCGCCGTGGGTCTGAAGTCGCGCCAGCAGGAGCAACGTGCGCTGGATAAACAACGCAATATTCTCGCGGTTGCCGGGCTGATGCAGCCGGAGATGAGCGCGGATGAGGTGGCTTCCGTCTTTGCTGCCCGTATTTCCCCGCGGCTGGTGAATTTAGCCACCGGCGAACTGCTGGATAAAGATCCGGGCAAATTCAACCAGGCGCAGGCGCTGAAAGACCCACAGCAAAGTATCGCGCTGGATGTCAGCCAGGACCCGGCAGGCATTAAACGCCGGAGTAATATTGTCGAAATTTACCTGGTGCGCGATGAGCAGCGGCAGATTCAGGAAGTGGTGCTGCCCATCTATGGCAACGGCCTGTGGTCGGTGATGTACGCCTTTGTCGCCCTCGACACCGACGGTCGTACGGTGAAAGGGATTACCTACTACGATCACGGCGAAACGCCGGGGTTAGGTGGGGAGGTGGAAAATCCCAACTGGCGTCAGCAGTTTGTCGGCAAGCAGGTGCTTGACGATCGCGGCCATCCGGCGCTGAAAGTGGTGAAGGGCAGGGCGCGTCCGGGCGATGTCCATGCCGTTGATGGGCTGTCCGGGGCGACGCTGACCTCGAACGGCGTGCAGCATAGCTTTGATTTCTGGATGGGTGATATGGGGTTTGGCCCGTTGCTGAAAAAAGTTCGTGAGGGAGGGCTGAATAATGGCTGAACTGGGCGATATGAAAGAAATGAAGCGCGTGCTGGTGGGGCCACTGCTGGCCAATAACCCCATCACGCTGCAGGTCCTGGGGGTCTGTTCGGCCCTGGCGGTGACCACCAAACTGGAAACCGCATTGGTGATGACCATTGCGGTGACGCTGGTGACGGCATTCTCCAGTATGTTTATCTCTATGATCCGTCACCATATTCCCAACAGCGTGCGCATTATCGTCCAGATGGCGATTATTGCTTCGCTGGTGATTGTGGTGGACCAGCTGCTGCGCGCTTTTGCCTATGAGACCTCTAAACAGCTGTCGGTATTTGTCGGGCTTATCATTACCAACTGTATCGTGATGGGGCGCGCCGAAGCGTATGCCATGAAGTCGCCGCCGCTGGCCAGCTTTATGGACGGTATTGGCAACGGTCTGGGCTATGGCGCAATCCTGATGATGGTCGGCTTTCTGCGCGAGCTTATCGGCAGCGGCAAACTGTTTGGCATCACCGTGCTGGAGACGGTGCAAAACGGCGGCTGGTATCAGCCGAACGGCCTGTTCCTGCTGGCGCCGAGCGCCTTCTTTATCATCGGTTTGCTGATTTGGGCGCTGCGTAGCTGGAAGCCTGAACAGCAGGAAAAGGAGTAACCGATTATGGCTCATTACATCAGCCTGTTTGTGCGCGCGGTGTTTGTGGAAAACATGGCGCTGGCCTTCTTCCTCGGGATGTGTACTTTCCTGGCGGTCTCGAAAAAGGTCTCGACCGCCTTTGGCCTCGGCCTGACGGTCACCGTGGTGCTGGGTTTGTCGGTGCCTATCAATAACCTGGTCTATAACCTGGTGCTGCGTGACGGGGCGCTGGTGGAAGGCGTCGATTTAAGCTTCCTTAACTTTATTACCTTTATCGGCGTTATTGCGGCCCTGGTGCAGATCCTCGAGATGATCCTCGATAAATATTTCCCGGCGTTATACAACGCGCTGGGGATTTTCCTGCCGCTGATCGCCGTGAACTGCGCGATTTTTGGCGGCGTCTCCTTCATGGTGCAGCGTGACTATAACTTCCCGGAGTCCATCGTGTATGGCTTCGGCTCTGGTATCGGCTGGATGCTGGCGATTGTGGCGATGGCGGGGATCCGTGAAAAAATGAAATACGCCAATGTGCCCGCCGGTCTGCGCGGGTTAGGGATCACCTTTATTACCACGGGTCTGATGGCGCTGGGCTTTATGTCATTCTCCGGTGTGCAGCTATAAGGGCGGAAAGTATGGAAATTATTCTTGGCGTCGTCATGTTCACGCTGATCGTGCTGGTACTGTCAGGGTTGATCCTGGCGGCGCGCTCGAAGCTGGTCAACGCCGGTGACGTGGTCATTGAAATCAATAACGAGGCGGATAAACAGATCCACACGCCAGCGGGCGATAAGTTGCTGAATACGCTATCCAGCAACGGGATCTTTGTCTCCTCCGCCTGCGGCGGCGGCGGTTCCTGCGGCCAGTGTCGGGTGATGGTGAAAGAGGGCGGCGGCGATATCCTGCCGACCGAACTTTCCCATATTACCAAACGTGAGGCGAAAGAGGGCTGCCGGCTGGCCTGTCAGGTCGCGGTGAAGCAAAACATGAAGATCGAACTGCCGGAAGAGATCTTCGGCGTGAAAAAATGGCAGTGCGAAGTTATCTCCAATGATAACAAAGCGACGTTCATTAAAGAGCTGAAGCTGCGCGTGCCGGACGGCGAAGCCGTACCGTTCCGCGCCGGGGGCTATATCCAGATCGAGTGTCCGTCGCACAAGGTGGCGTATGCTGACTTCGACGTGCCGGACGAGTATCGCGCGGACTGGGATAAATTTAACCTCTTCCGCTATGTTTCCGAGGTTAAAGAGCCAACGCTGCGTGCCTACTCGATGGCTAACTACCCGGATGAGAAGGGCATCATTATGCTCAACGTGCGTATCGCCACGCCGCCGCCGCAAGTGCCGGACGCCCCGCCGGGGATCATGTCCTCGTATATCTGGTCGCTGAAAGCCGGCGATAAGGTGACGATTTCCGGGCCGTTCGGCGAGTTCTTTGCCAAAGATACCGAAGCGGAAATGGTCTTTATCGGCGGCGGAGCCGGTATGGCGCCGATGCGTTCGCATATTTTCGATCAGCTCATGCGCCTGCACAGCACGCGTAAAATCAGCTTCTGGTACGGCGCGCGTTCGCTGCGCGAGATGTTCTACGACGATGAGTTTGCCCAGCTGGCCCGTGAAAATCCGAACTTTACCTTCCATGTGGCGCTTTCCGATCCGCAGCCGGAAGATGGCTGGACCGGTCACACCGGCTTCATTCACAACGTGTTGTATGAGAACTATCTGCGCGATCACCCGGCGCCGGAGGACTGCGAGTTTTATATGTGCGGGCCGCCGGTGATGAACGCGGCAGTTATTAAAATGCTGAAAGAGCTTGGCGTCGAGGATGAAAACATCATGCTGGATGACTTTGGAGGTTGATGATGTTGACGGTGTTCGTGGCAACCTTTGTTATTTTCGCGCTGGTGATCCTGGGTATGTCTCTGGGGTATCTGGTTAGACGCAAAAGCATCCAGGGCAGCTGCGGCGGGATTGCCGCGCTCGGGCTGGAAAAGATCTGTGATTGTCCTGAGCCGTGCGATGCGCGGAAAAAACGCATGGCCCGCGAAGCGCAGCGCCAGCAGAGGCGGATCCTCTGATTACGCCTCCTTCTGTCGCCCGGTCGAGAGCAGCGGCGCCGGGCGATATCTCCTGTCCCCTCTTATTTTCCACGTAACAAAAAAGGACCCTACGCCGAGCCGGGGTCGCTCTCTTCTCATCTGACAGAGTTGTGCTGTATACTTGTCCAGTGGTAGGTGAGGGCTAACTATGCGTAAAATCATCCATGTCGATATGGACTGCTTCTTCGCGGCGGTCGAGATGCGTGACAATCCGGCGCTGCGGGATATCCCCATCGCCATCGGCGGTAGCCGGGTGCAGCGAGGCGTGATCAGCACCGCCAACTATCCGGCGCGTCAGTTTGGCGTGCGCAGCGCGATGCCAACCGCGATGGCGCTTAAACTTTGTCCGCATCTGACGCTGCTTCCCGGGCGCTTTGACGCCTATAAAGAGGCGTCGTCCCATATCCGGGAAATTTTCTCGCGCTATACCTCGCTGATTGAACCGCTGTCGCTGGATGAGGCGTTTCTTGACGTCAGCGACAGCGTACACTGTCAAGGTTCAGCCACGCTGATGGCGGAAGAGATCCGCCAGACGATCTATGACGAACTTCAACTGACCGCCTCTGCCGGTATCGCCCCGGTAAAGTTTCTGGCGAAAATTGCCTCCGATATGAATAAACCCAACGGCCAGTTTGTGATTGCGCCGCACCAGGTGGCGGAATTTGTGAAAACGCTGCCGCTGGCAAAGATCCCCGGCGTGGGCAAAGTTTCTGCCGCAAAACTGGAAAATATGGGATTGCGTACCTGCGAGGATGTGCAGAAAAGCGATCTGGCGATGCTGCTCCGCCGCTTTGGTAAATTTGGCCGGATCTTATGGGAGCGCAGTCAGGGGATCGATGAGCGGGAAATCAACAATACGCGGCAGCGTAAATCACTTGGCGTCGAGCGTACGCTGGTGGCGGATATCCACGAATGGGCCGAGTGTGAGGCGATTATCGAGAACCTGTATCAGGAGCTGGAGAGACGGCTGGTGAAGGTCAAGCCGGATCTGCTGATTGCCCGCCAGGGCGTAAAACTGAAATTCAATGATTTTCAGCAGACCACTCAGGAACACGTCTGGCCGCGGCTGAATAAAGATGATTTGCTCGCCACTGCCTGCAAAGCCTGGCATGAACGGCGGGGCGGCCGCGGCGTGCGGCTGGTGGGGCTACATGTGACGTTGCTCGATCCCCAGCTGGAGCGGCAGCTGGTACTGGGATTATGACGATGCCGATTATCAGGCCATACCGGGCTGACGACTTTTCTGCCCTGGTCACCATTTTTCTACGCGCGGTCCGGGAGACCGCCTGCCACGATTATTCTCCGGCGCAAATTGCCGCCTGGGCGCAGGTCGATGAGGCGCGCTGGCGGCAAAAAATACAGCACTCCTGGATAGGAGTGGCGGTGCTTGACCAGCAGGTCGTTGGGTTTATTACCGCCGTGGGCTGCCATATCGACTTACTGTTTGTCGCGCCGGACTACGGCCGTCGTGGCGTGGCCAGCGCGCTGCTCAGGGAACTGTTTGTGCAGATACCGCAGGGGACGCTAACGGTTGAGGCCAGTATCACGGCGAAACCGTGCTTTGAGCGTCATGGTTTCAGGGTGGTGGAAGAACAGCAGGTGGAAGCCCGTGGCGAGAGGTTTATCAATTATCTGATGGCGAAGGTGAGAGGGCCCGGATAAGGCGCAACGCGCCGCCACCCGGGCTCTCTTTTCTGGCAGGAGCTTACTTCGCCGGAATAGCTTTCAGCAGTTCAGTCAGCAGCGTCCAGTACTGGCCAACGCTCTCGATATGCACCTGCTCATCCGGGGAGTGCGGGCCGGTAATGGTTGGCCCGATGGAGACCATATCCATATTCGGATACGGTTTCTTGAACAGGCCGCACTCCAGACCGGCGTGAATGATCTGGATATTCGGCGTCTTGTTGAACAGACGCTGGTAGGTTTCACGCACCAGATGCATCACCGGTGAGTTCGCATCCGGCTGCCAGCCGGGGTATGCGCCTTTGGCTTCGGTTTTCGCGCCCGCCAGTTTACCCAGTGAATCCAGCATGCTAACAACATAGTCTTTACCGCTGTCGATCAGCGAACGGATCAGGCAGTGAATCTGGACATTGTCATCGGTCATGGTGACGACGCCAACGTTCAGGGAGGTTTCAACCACCCCTTTGGCCACGTCAGAGTTGCGGATCACGCCGTTTGGCGTGGCGTTCAGCAGACGCACGAAGCTGTCGCGGGATTGCGCCGTCAGCGCCGCTTTGTCATTGGCGGCGGCATCCAGCAGCAGCAGCAGGTTCTTCTCTTTTGCCGCCAGTTCGTTTTTCAGAATTTCCTGGAAGGCATTGACCCGCGCTTTCAGCGCATCGACTTTATCAGCCGCGACGGCGATGGTGGCGAACGCTTCACGCGGAATCGCGTTGCGCAGGGTGCCGCCGTTGAAATCCACCAGACGCAGATCCAGCTCCTGGGCATAATCTGCCAGCAAACGGGCCAGCAGCTTGTTGGCGTTGCCCAGACCCACGTGGATTTCACCACCGGAGTGGCCGCCTTTCAGCCCTTTTAAGGTCAGCTTAAAGCTCTGGAAATCCGCCGGGAGCGCTTCACGGCTCAGGGCGAGGTTTGAGGTAAAGTCGATACCGCCGGCGCAACCCATATAGATTTCGCCCTCTTCTTCAGAGTCGGTATTAATCAGGATATCGGCCTGCAGCCAGTTCGCCTGCAGACCAAATGCGCCGTCCATACCGGCTTCTTCGGTCATGGTCAGCAGCACTTCCAGCGGACCGTGAACCACGCTGTCATCGGCCAGCACCGCCAGTGCGGAAGCCATACCGATGCCGTTATCCGCACCGAGGGTGGTACCGCGCGCTTTGACCCACTCGCCGTCGATGTATGGCTGGATCGGATCTTTGGTAAAGTCATGCACGGTATCGTTGTTTTTCTGCGGAACCATGTCGAGGTGCGCCTGCAGAACAACCGGTTTACGGTTTTCCATACCGGCAGTGGCGGCCTTACGAATCAGAATGTTGCCAACCTGGTCGCGTTCTGCGTGTAACCCTTTTTCTTTTGCCCAGCCCATGATGTGTTCAGCGAGTTGTTCTTCGTGATAGGACGGATGGGGAATGGAGCAGATTTTGGCAAAAATATCCCATAGCGGTTGCGGGGATAATTGAGACAATTCAGACACGATGAGTCTCCTTACGATCGCCTGCAAAAGTCTTTTACAGGTCGAGGGTTAGCAATAAAAAGTACCACAAGCGCAGGCTTGCGCAGTGGGGTTGAGAATACCACTTTCCACGCGGACTGGTAGTGTAAACAACGCAAAAAGCGTCGCTATGGCCGCTTAACACTGGTTTTTAGCGCGTCAGATCTCTATAATCTCGCGCAACCATTTTCCCCCTCGAACATCATTTAAGCCGTATAACACAGGCTGGGACACTTCACATGAGCGAAAAATACGTCGTCACCTGGGACATGTTGCAGATTCACGCCCGCAAACTGGCCAATCGTCTGATGCCTTCTGAACAATGGAAAGGCATTATTGCCGTGAGCCGCGGCGGTCTGGTGCCGGGCGCATTGCTGGCGCGTGAACTGGGTATTCGTCATGTTGATACCGTTTGCATCTCCAGCTACGACCATGACAACCAGCGCGAGCTGACCGTCCTGAAACGTGCTGAAGGTGATGGTGAAGGCTTCATCGTGATCGATGACCTGGTCGACACCGGCGGTACCGCCGTCGCTATTCGCGAAATGTACCCAAAAGCACATTTTGTCACCATTTTCGCTAAACCGGCGGGTCGCCCGCTGGTTGATGATTATGTTGTTGATATTCCTCAGGATACCTGGATTGAACAACCGTGGGATATGGGCGTGGTGTTCGTACCGCCGATCTCAGGTCGTTAATTGATAAGGTCAGTGCTATTTACCACGCCCGGTTATGCCGGGCGTGGTTTTTTTTACCCGTATGCAGGTTACAATAGCCTGAGTGGCAACATGATGGAGGCTGCACATGTCCCAGGCTAACCTTAGCGAAACGCTGTTTAAACCTCGATTCAAACATCCCGAAACCTCGACGCTGGTGCGCCGGTTTGCCTCCGGTGCGCCACAGCCGATCCACTCTGCGCTCGACGGTAGCAACGTCGACCACTGGTATCGCTTGATCAATCGTCTGATGTGGGCCTGGCGCGGCGTGTCGCCGCAGGAGATCCTTGACGTGCAGGCACGCATTGTCATGAGCGATGCGGAGCGTACGGATCCGGAACTTTACGACACCGTGGTGGGGTATCGCGGCGGCAACTGGATTTTTGAATGGTCTAAGCAGGCGATGGCCTGGCAGCAGAAGGCCGGCCAGGAAGACGATCCGATAGCGAGCGGTCGTCACTGGCTGCGGGCGTCGAACCTCTACAGTATTGCCGCCTACCCGCATATTAAAGGTGATGAGCTGGCCGAACAGGCGCAGGTGCTGGCCTATCGCGCGTATGAAGAGGCGGCCCGACGCCTGCCGGGCGAACTGCGCGAGCTGGAGTTCCCGATTCCCGGCGGTGCGCCGGTGACCGGTTTTTTACATATGCCGAAAGGTGAAGGCCCGTTCCCGGTGGTGCTGATGTGCGGCGGCCTGGATGCGCTGCAGACGGACAACTACAGCCTGTATGAGAACTACTTCGCGCCGCTGGGGATCGCCATGTTGACTCTGGATATGCCCTCGATCGGCCTCTCGTCGAAATGGAAGCTAACCCAGGAAACCAGCCAGCTGCATCAACATGTGCTGAGGCATTTACCGAACGTCCCGTGGGTCGATCATACCCGGGTGGCGACCTTTGGTTTCCGTTTTGGCGCCAATATCGCCGTGCGTCTGGGCTATCTGGAGCCACAGCGTTTAAAAGCGGTGGCCTGTCTCGGTCCGGTGGTGCACAACCTGCTGGTGGATCCGCTGCATCAGGGCCGGGTTCCGGAAATGTATCTCGACGTTCTGGCGTCGCGCCTGGGGATGCATGATGCTTCCGACGAGGCGCTGCGCGTCGAACTGAACCGCTATTCATTAAAAACCCAGGGGCTTCTGGGGCGCCGCTGCCCGACGCCGATGCTATCCGGCTTCTGGAAAAACGATCCTTTCAGCCCGGAAGAGGAGTCTCGTTTAATCACCTCGTCATCTGCCGATGGCAAACTGCTGGAGATCCCATTTAAGCCCATTTATCGCAATTTCGATCACGCATTGCGACAGATTGCCCGCTGGATCAACCATAGATTTAGTTAATATATTGCTAAATTTTATTGATTTGGTAAAACAGTTGCATCACTAAAGGAGATCGCAATGACGTTACCGAGTGGACACCTGAAGAGTAAGCTGATTAAGAAATTCACGGCTCTTGGCCCCTATATTCGCGAAGAGCAGTGTGAAGACAACCGCTTCTTTTTCGATTGCCTGGCAGTCTGCGTCAATGTCAAACCGGCGCCGGAAAAACGGGAGTTCTGGGGATGGTGGATGGAGATGGAAGCGCAGGAATCACGCTTTACTTACAGCTATCAGTTTGGTTTGTTCGATAAAGAAGGGGTCTGGCGACCGGTCGCTATCGACGACCCTGAAGTGAGCGAGAAACTGGAAAAAACGCTGCGTGATTTCCGCGAACGAGCTAACGCGCTGCTGGCGACATTCAGCCTGAAGCTGGAACCCGCCGACGACTTTAGTGAACCCATCAGGCTGCGGGCCTGATATCTGCCCTATCCGTCCGGTTACCCCTGCCGGGCGATATGTCGTTCATCGGCGGCGGTGATGGCAACATCCGGTGAACGGGTCAGGGGAAGAAAAACCGCTTCCCCTGAGAGCGCTTTTTACCAGACCACGTCGTGACAATGTTGGCTGCTTGCGGCGGCAACATTGTTAAGACGGGCCGCGGATACGGCCAGCTTATTTATCGAGCTCTGCGCTCATCATCACTTTATTCCCCATCCGGGCGCTGGTGATTTTATACTCGGTGGCATTCAGCTCTTTCGCTTTTTTGGCAATTGCCGCTTCTGCGGAATCCAGAGTATTGCCTGTGGCCGTCACGGTCTGCGCGGAAGCGCCAAAGGCGAGCAGGGAAAGTACGCTTGCGGCAAGAAAAGCGGTCATCGTTTTCATGTTCATTATCCTGTCATTGGTGATGTAAGGCACTCCTTTACGGTGGAACTGCCTGATGTCGTAAATAGTAAAGCGCAGCCGCCGGCGGAAAAAGAAAGCGACGGACAATATACTTTTCTACTTTTGTTCATAAAGAAGGGGGGCGGCGGAGAGGCCGACGCACCCCGGATGGCATCATACGATCAGGCGGAAAAGTTGTTTTTCAGCGCCTGCAGGCCGTCATGATAAATGGTGAAGAACAGCGCTTCGGCTTCTGTTTCGCTGACGCCGACCGGCGTAAAGCTTCCACTCCATTCCACGCGGCTGATATCGCGATCGGCGGTGGCGTGAACCGAGATCGTCGCCAGATAATCGGCAACCGGGAACGGCGCCTGAATAATCGAATAGCTATAGCTGCGCTGCCGGTTATCGAAGGCTTCCAGGCGCTCGATAACGGTACCGCCGTCGGCGGTGGTCAGGGTGCGTACACGTCCGCCTTCTGTGATAACGCTTTGCGGGATAAACGGCAGCCAGTCAGGGAGGGTGTCAAAGCCGCCCATCAGCTGCCATACGCTGTCGGCAGAGGTCGGGATTTCAATCGATACAGTGGTCGTAGCCATTATTTTCTCTCTTAATTTCAGTTGATTAGATTTACATTGCCAGGGTGTCGACGACACCGCCGTCGACGCGCAGGGCGGCGCCGGTGGTCGCGGAAGAAAGCGGTGATGCGAGATAAACCGCGAGATTCGCCACCTCTTCGACATCCGCGGCGCGCTGGATGATGGAACTCGGACGCGCGGTTTTAACGAACTCATCGGCTTGTTGGCGCGGGCTACGGCCCGACTGCGCGGCGGCATCCGCCAGCATCGTCTGCAAGCCTTCGGTAAAGGTCGGGCCGGGTAAAATGGCATTCACCGTCACGCCGGTACCTGCCAGGCGTTTTGCCAGGCCGTGCGACACCGCCAGATTGGCGCTTTTGGTCACGCCGTAATTAATCATGTCGGCAGGGATCGCCACGCCGGACTCCGACGAGACAAAAATAATGCGTCCCCAGCCCTGTTCGACCATTCCCCCGGCGTAGTGGCGCGACAGCCGTACGCCGGACAGCACGTTGACGTTATAAAAGTGCATCCACTCCGCGTCGGGAACGCTAAAGAAGTCCTTATCGTTGAAGATGCCGAGGTTGTTGATGACGATATCGGCCCGTGGCTGCGCCGCGCACAGTGTGGCAACGCCCTGCTCGGTGCTGAGATCGGCGACGACGCCGCGCAGCAGCGCGGCCGGCAGCTCGCTGGTCACTGCGGCCATCGCGCTATCGACGCTGCTCTGCTGGCGACCAACGATAATGACGTTGGCCCCCGCCTGCGCCAGCCCTTTGGCGATGCCAAGACCGATACCGGATGTGGAACCGCTGACCACCGCGACTTTATTGGAAAGATCCAGTTTCATGCTATTTCCCATCTTCTGGAAGGGGCCTTTCGGCCCCGCAAAAATTAACGTGTCGGCAGCGGTGCGTTGCTGGCAACCAGATTCTGCCGGCGCATTTCGTCCCAGAATTCTGCCGGGATAGCGACCTGCAGCGCAGCCAGATCTTCCGCCATACGGCCAGGACGGCTGGAGCCCGGGATCACCGCGGCAACCGCCGGGTTAGCCAGCGCGAACTGCAGCGCAGCGGCCTTCACATCAACCTGGAAGCGGGCGGCAAGCGCCTGGATCTGCGCAACCTGCTGGCGAATCGCCGGCGATGCCAGCTGGTATTCGAAGTGGTCGCCCCCCGCCAGGACGCCGGAGCTATAGGGGCCGCCGACGACGATATCGACATTCTGTTCCAGCGCTTCCGGCATCAGGCGCTGCAGCGCGCGCTTGTGATCCAGCAGGGAGTAGCGGCCAGCCAGCAGGAATGCGTCTGGCTTGGGTTCGTCGAGCGCGAGCGTCAGTTCGCATGGCTCCACGCGGTTCACGCCGAGGCCCCAGGCTTTAATCACCCCTTCGTCACGCAGGCGGGTCAGGGCGCGGAAGGCGCCGGTGCGGGCAATATTGAACTGCTCCAGCCAGCTATCGCCGTAGAAATCCTGCGCCGGATCGTGGATCCAGACGATATCCAGATGGTCGGTTTTCAGACGCGTTAAGCTATCTTCGATCGAACGCAGGGTGGCGTCGGCGGAGTAGTCGTTGAGAATTTTATTTTTCCGCCCATGCTCGAACAGACCGCCTTTCTCACCGAAGTCGCGGGTTGCCGGATCTTCCAGTTCATCCAGCATAATGCGGCCGACTTTGCTGCTCAGAACGAATTCATCGCGCGGATACTGAGAAAGCGCCTCGCCCATACGGATTTCGGAAAGACCGGAGCCATACAGCGGCGCGGTATCGAAGTAGCGAATACCCAGTTTCCAGGCTTCGCTAACGGTGGCGTGGGCCTCTTCTTCGGGAATGGCGCGGTACATGTTGCCCAGCGGCGCGCCGCCTAAACCGATGTTGCCTGGAAGAATATGTCTAATGCTCATTAAGATGTCCTCAATATTTTTTCCCGCTATGGGAGGGGTTCATTCAGGGGATTTATGCTTCATCCCTGTGACGAGGATCACAATAACTTGCGATGTTGTGACTTGATAGGACATAATTCGTCTGACTTAAGTCCTTCGAGGTCTAACATGATTGATTTACGCCAGTTGAAATACTTTGTAGTGGTTGCCGAAGAAGAGCACGTGGGCCGCGCCGCCGAGCGTCTGCATATTTCGCAGTCGCCGCTGAGCCGCCAGATTGCCCAGCTTGAGGAGCGCCTGGGCCTGATGTTGTTCGAGCGTAACCAGCAGCGCATCCGCCTGA
Organism: Klebsiella sp. NPDC088457; assembly: GCF_044900465.1. Lineage (NCBI taxonomy): Bacteria > Pseudomonadati > Pseudomonadota > Gammaproteobacteria > Enterobacterales > Enterobacteriaceae > Klebsiella > Klebsiella sp. NPDC088457. The sequence continues at coordinate 39,135 of NZ_JBJDNH010000037.1, forward strand.
CGGCTGACGGGCAAACCTTTCTGGCGGAAACGCGCTCGCTACTGACCCACGCCAGCCGCCTGGAGTCGCTGGGCAAGCGGTTAGGGCGGGGCGAAGACGGCGGGCTGTGTATTGGCTATATCGAAAATGCCATGCACTCCGGTGTGCTCTCTACTGCGTTGCGCACGCTGCGTATTTCGCGCCCGGATGTACATATCGCGCTCTATAGCCAGCCTCCCGCCACGCAGATTGAAGGTTTACGCCAGCGCAGCCTGGATTTTTCGCTGGTGGATATGCCGCCGTCGGAAGGCGAGCAGGATCTGGAATATATTCAGGTGCTGGATGACCGCATGCTGCTGGCGCTGCCGCAAAGCCATCCGTTAGCGCAGGCGAAAAACGTGTTGCCGGAGCAACTGGCCGATCAGCAGTGGATTGCGGTGATCCATAACGATGATGCGCATTCGCGCGATGATTTTGTGGCCGCCTGCGTCAGAGCGGGCTTTAACCCGGATATTCGCCTGGAAGCGGGAGAGCCGTTAACCGCGCTTGGGCTGGTGGCGGCGGGTCTCGGCCTGGCGCTGATCCAAAACAGCCTGCGGCATAATGCGCCGGAAGGCGTCGCGCTGCGTGAAATTCCGTGGATGGGCTACTCCACGCAGCTGTGGGCGGCGTGGCATAAAGCTAACCGACGCCCGCTGGTGACCCATTTTCGCGACGTGCTGCGCGGTGAAGGCGCAGAGGGCGCGCCGGCGGCCGGCGGCCGGGAAGCCCCGGCGCCATGATCGACGCTGCCCCGGCCGATGTGCTTACAGACCAATACACATGTATTTAATTTCTAAGTAATCTTCGATGCCGTACTTCGAACCTTCGCGCCCGAGACCGGAAGCTTTCACCCCGCCAAACGGCGCGACTTCGTTAGAAATGAGTCCGGTGTTGATACCGACGATGCCGTACTCCAGCGCTTCACCGACGCGGAAGACGCGGCTCAAATCGCGGGCATAGAAATAGGCGGCCAGACCGAATTCGGTATCATTGGCCTGCTGGATAACATCCGCTTCGTCTTTGAAACGGAACAGGGGTGCCAGCGGACCGAAGGTCTCTTCTTTCGCGACTTTCGCATCAGCGGGAACATCGACCAGAATGGTTGGCTGGAAGAAATTACCGCCCAGCTGATGCGCTTTCCCGCCGGTTATCACCCTCGCGCCTTTACCGACGGCATCGGCGATGTGTTCTTGTACCTTGGCAACCGCTTTCTCATCGATCAACGGCCCGGTCGTCACCCCCGCCTGCAGGCCGTCGCCGAGGTGCAGTTTTTCCACCGCCTGCTGAAGTTTTTCGGCAAAGCGTTCATACACGCCGTCCTGCACATACAGGCGGTTGGCGCAGACGCAGGTCTGCCCGGCGTTACGAAACTTGGAGGCCATCGCGCCCTCCACCGCCTTATCCAGTTCGGCATCACCGCAGCGGCGAAAGACCCGTCATGATCCGCGCCGCTTGCCCGGCCGCGCTCTGGCTGACGCAAGCGGTGAGATTTGCCAACCTTGTGGAGAGAACTCAACATGGCAGATATCTCGATTAAAGCTAAAGCAAAGGATGAGTGCGTTGCCCTTACGCTATTGGGCAAGCTGAGCCGGTTTTTAACCACCCTAACCGCCTGGGCCGGGGCATTGGTGTTGTTTATCAACGTGCTGGTGGTGTTTGCCTCCGTGATCTGGCGCTATGCGCTGCACTCCCCCATTCACTGGGCGGAAGAGGTGGCGCGGGCGCTGATGATTGCGCTGGTGTTTTTTGGGGTGGCGACTTCAACGGCGAAAGGCGGTCATATTGGCGTCGATCTATTCCTGCGTTTTCTGCCGGAACGGATTCGACCTTACGTGGTGCACGCCAGCCGCTGGATCCTGTTTCTGGTCTCGGTTGGGTTGGTGATTTCCAGCTATGACCTGGTGCAGGCGGCGCGGCTGCAAACCACAGAGAGCGGGCTACCGCAGACGATCTACGTTATTCCGGTGCTGATTGGCTCGCTGGTGATGATGGTGGCGGCACTGGAACTTGCGCTGCGCGAACGGCTGCGGGTGGTGCTGCTCAGCGGGCTGGGGATCGTGGCGCTGGCGGCGATAGGCTATCTGAAACTGTCGCTGATGGCCGACCCCGCCAGCGCCGCGGCAGGGCTGATGCTGATCTGTTTCGTTCTCGGTATCCTGGCCGGCGTGCCGATTGCCTTCACCCTCGGCATGTCGGCGATGGTGTTCTTCATTTGCGATCCCTCTCTGCCGTTTGTCTTTTTCTCGCAGCAGGTCGCCGCCGGGGTGGATCACTTTGTGCTGCTGGCGATTCCGTTCTTCCTGCTTGCCGGCGCCGCCATGGAGATCAACGGGATGTCGACGCGCCTCGTTGAACTTATCGTCCGGGGAATGGGACGTTTTCGCGGCGGTTTAAATATGACCACCGTACTGTCGATGGCCTTCTTCTCCGGGATCTCCGGCTCGAAGCTGGCGGATGTGGCCGCGGTGGGCGGGGTGCTGATGCCCGCTGTACGCCGGGCGAAGCAGGACGGCGAAGAAGCGGCGGGCGTGTTCGCCGCCTCGGCGGTGATGGCGGAAACCATTCCGCCGTGCGTTAACCTGATTGTCATGGGCTTCGTGGCGAACATTTCGATTGGCGCTCTGTTTATTGCCGGTCTGGTCCCGGCGGCCTGTTTACTGGTGCTGCTGATGATTGCCGCTAACCGTTTTGGCGGCAAAATCAACGTCAGCGAAGCCTATCCCGTCTTACGTCCGCGCACGCAGCTCTATCTTGGCGCCGCCGTGGGGCTGGTGATGATTTTTATGATTGGCCGCGGCGTGATGATGGGGATTGCCACCTCGACGGAGATTTCCGCCTTTGCGGTGATTTACGCCATCGTAGTGGGCCGCCTTGCCTTTCGCGAGCTGACGTTTAAAGCGACGGTGAAAATGTTCATCGATATCGCCGCCATGTCCGGGGTGCTACTGTTTATCGTCGCCTGCGCCACCAGCCTCTCTTATGCGCTGACGATACAGATGATCCCGCAGCAAATCGCTGAATTACTGGTGAGTATTGGGGTTGAACAGGGGGCCTGGCTGTTCCTGCTCTTAACCATCGTCATCCTGATTATTTTCGGTGCGGTTCTCGAAGGTGCGCCGGCGCTGATTATCTTTGCGCCGATTCTGGTGCCTATCGCGGTTCAGCTGGGGTTCAGCCCACTCCATTTCGGCATCATTATGATTCTGGCCATGGGGTTTGGCCTCTTTTCACCGCCGATCGGGCTCGGGCTGTACACCACCTGCGCAATTTGCGGCGTGGAAATGAAACATGTTATCCGGCCAATGGCGAAATATCTGGCGGTGGTGTTTGTCGGCATAATTATCGTGGCGATGGTCCCCCCCTTAACTACCTGGCTGCCGGGGCTGGCCGGTTATTAATTGCGAATGCAGTATCTGATGCAGTTGCGGTGTTGATACGTCCCGCCGCGGGGCGTTCTGTCAATCAATAAAGTCGCGCTCAGACGGTGCTATTTAACACGCCTGCGGGTGGGGATGTCCACGCCCTGAATATCTCGCGAGTGATAAATAGACTATGCCGCTAGCGCTTTATGCGAAATAAAAGGAGCAGGCCATGGGATCGTTAACAAGAAAGAAAGTCTTTATTACCGGCGCGGAGCAAGGTATTGGTAAAGAGACCGCCAGAAAGCTGATTGAAGCCGGATGCGATATTTATATTCACTATTTTAGCGGTGAAGAGGGCCCCCGGGAATTAATGGCGATTGCGCAACAACGAGGAGGTAAAGCGGCCAGCGGGTATGCCGATTTAACGAATGAGGCGGATGCGGCGCGCTGCGTTGCTGAAGCGGCGGAGTTTTTAGGCGGGATAGATATTCTGGTGAATAACGTCGGTGGAATTATTGCCCGTAAATGGCTCGGAGAGATCGACCCGCAGTTCTGGCGTACGGTGATTGATGTCAATATGACCACTATGCTCAATGTCACCCAGGCGGCGCTGCCGTGGTTAAAAGCCGCGCCGGACGGCGCAAGTATCGTCAATCTGGCCTCATTAGCCGGGCGCTCCGGCGGACACTCCGGCTCCCTGGTCTATTCGATGACCAAAGGCGCGGTGCTGACGTGGACGCGCTCCCTTGCCGCCGAGCTGGGCGAGTTTGGGATTCGGGTCAATGCCGTGGCGCCGGGGTTGATTCTGGGGACCCGTTTTCATAACCAGCATACCACGCAGGCGTCAGCCGACCGCACCATCGCGGACATTCCGTTGGCAAGAGTCGGTACGCCTGAAGATGTTTCCCGGGCGATCTGTTTCCTCGCCTCCGAATATGATGGCTTTATCTCCGGGGCAACCCTCGATATTAACGGCGGTATTTACCGGGCATAAACCTCAGGGCGGGGATGTCCCCGCCCAATTTAAGCGAGCTTACTGATGATCAGGTCAGATATTATTCACCCGGATTTACTTCAGGCGCTGGCGCAGTGTGGCCATAAAGCCCAGATTCTGCTTGCCGATGCCAATTATTCTTTATTGACGAACACCGCACCGCGGGCCCGTATTATTTATCTTAATTTTTCCCCAGGATTAATCAGCAGCGTGGTGATTCTGGAAAAAATACTCGGCTATATCAGTATTGAAAAAGCGCGGCTGATGTCCAGCCCGGCGGATTTTAATAATACCATCGCCGGGGAATATCGCCATTTACTGACAGCGGCGAGTGAACTGGAGTATGTCGAGCGCGAGGCGTTCTACGCGCTGGCGAAATCATCGGACACGGTGTTAGCCATCGCCTCTGGCGAAACCCGGCGTTTTGCCAATATTCTGCTGACCGTTGGCCCGACGGTGCTGTGAGTGACGGAGAAGAGTCGATCGCTCTTCTCCGGCTCCGCTTTCAGGGGGCGTCTCGTACCGACTGGCGACACACCAGAGCCGGGGGAAACAAAAACTCTTGTGGCGGAAGGGCCGGGTTTTCTATGCGTTCAATTAGCCGCGTCACCATGACCTCCGCCATCTCGGCCAGCGGCGGCATCACCGAGCTCAATCGCGGATAGACCAGTCCGGATAACGGAATATTATCGATACCGATGATAGAGATCTCCCCCGGGACGCTGATCCCGGCTTCGTGCAGACCGGCCATTAAACCAATGCCGAGCGCATCATTAATGGCGACGATCCCGTCGGGGCGGTGCGCCTGTCGGCAGATTTTTTGCGCCAGCGATCGGCCCAGCTCGGTCATTTCAGTGTCGCCATAGGCCGCCATCGTTTTCTCTTCGACGATCGTCCCTTCCTGCAATAAGCCATGCTGCTGTACAGCGCTGAGAAAACCTTCGATTTTATGCGCGCGGCTGGGGGTCATACCGGCGACGGTGGCAAAGGTCAGATGCCGACACCCGCGGGTAATCAGATGTTCTGTCGCCATGCGCCCGGCTTCGACGTTATCCATCGAGACGCTGTCGAGAGCCAGGCCGCCGGATACGGCGCTGGCCGGCATCCGACCGTCGTAGTTGACCATCATCATGCCCTGCGCGGCGGCCCGGGAAAAATGCGCTTTTTCAATATCGCAGGAGGCCACGATAATGCCGCGCACCCCGTGGGCGAACATATCTTCCAGAAAGGCTTCTTCTTCTTCGATTTGCCGGTAGGTGTTACCGATCAGCACCCGGTAATGGCGCTTTTTGGCGGCAAGATCCACCTCGCGGACCAGGGAGGCAAAGCTGGGGTTAACGATGGACGGCACCAGCAGGCCGATCATTTTGGCCTGACCCGTTTTAAGCTGCTGGGCGACACGGTTAGGGAAGTAATTCAGCGTTTGCATGCTGTGCTGAATACGCGTCAAGGTCTCTTCGCGCATCTGATCGGTACGACCATTGAGTACGTTGGATACGGTACTGACAGATACGCCAGCATGTTTCGCGACATCACGAATATTTGCCATACATCTCCTTTGCAGCAATGGGCGAGTGATAGACCCCGGGTCTCATCCAGGCCTCCTGACGCGGAGTCTGCAAGCCTCATCCCGCATCGCTTTCTTTGATGGAATGACTCCGCCATAGCGGTTTAGTGTAACGTTACAGTTGGCGCTGTCAATGGGGTGGCGAGGATGGAAGGCGAAGTCAGCAGAGGCGAAAAGGCGGTGTGGCATGGCGCTGCCCGTGTGGCGGGTTGCACAGCAGATCGTTTCCCCGGACCAAGGTATCTCTTCAATCCGGGGCGTCGGGTCATCGGATGCGAACGGACTCACCACCAGGCTGCTGTTTATCCGGCGCGGTAGCGGTATTTCTCAATGGAGGCGGGATACATCTCAATTGAGAAGCCTGGCGCCTGCGGCGGCATATATGCTGCGCCCTTGATCACGCAAGGATTGATAAAATGTTCGTGCAGATGGTCGACATATTCGATTACCCGACCGGTATGCGTCCCGGCGATACACAGGTAGTCGATCATCGACAGGTGCTGAACGTACTCGCATAGCCCAACGCCGCCGGCATGCGGGCAAACCGGCAATTGATATTTTGCCGCCATCAGCATCACCGCCAGCACCTCGTTAACACCGCCCATGCGGCAGGCGTCTATTTGCACCACATCGATGGCCTCACGCATGATGAATTGTTTGAACATAATGCGGTTCTGGCACATTTCGCCGGTAGCGACTTTGATGGGCGCGACGGCCTCGCGGATGCGGCGATGCCCCTCGATATCGTCCGGGCTGGTCGGCTCTTCGATAAACCACGGATTGGCGAAGGCCAGCGCCTTAACCCAGGGGATCGCTTCGTTGGTCTCCCAGACCTGATTGGCATCGATCATCAGCTTACGGTCGGGGCCGATCGTCTCCCGGGCGATGCGCACCCGGCGGATATCGTCCTCCAGATCGCGCCCGACTTTCAGTTTCAGATAATCGAAGCCTGCGTCCACGGCTTCCTGGCACAGGCGGCGCAGTTTATCATCCGGGTAGCCGAGCCAGCCCGCCGAGGTGGTATAGCAGGGGTAGCCTTCAGCCTGCAGTTTCTCCATGCGCAGGGCTTTATCTTCCGCCCTCTGCTGCAGCAGCACGAGCGCCTCCTGTGGCGTAATGCAGTCGGTGATGTAGCGAAAATCGATGCAGCGCACCAGCTCCTCGGGGGACATCTCCGCCACCAGCCGCCACAGCGGTTTGCCTTGGGCTTTACTCCACAGATCCCAGACGGCGTTGACCAGAGCGCCGGTGGCAAGATGGATAGCCCCTTTATCAGGCCCGATCCAACGCAGCTGGCTGTCGTTGGTCAAATCGCGCCAGAACTTTCCCATATCCGCAGTGATATCGGCAAGATGACGGCCGACGAGTAAATGTTCAAGCGCGCGAATAGCGGTACAGCAGATTTCATTGCCGCGGCCGATGGTAAACGTTAGACCGTGGCCGCGAAGCGCGGCGTTATCTGTTTCTAAAATGACGTAGGCGGCAGAATAGTCGGGATCGGGATTCATGGCATCCGAGCCGTCAAGCGATAGCGAGGTTGGAAAGCGTATATCTTCTACGCGGACTGCAGTGATAGTGGTCATGAGCTACGGCTCCAGTGTCCTAAAGGGGAAAAGAGTATGGTTATTAAGCCTGTACGGTTTTCTGTCGCTGCTCGCCGAGGCCGGCGATACCTAGACGAATCTTCTGTCCGGCGCGTAAATAGACCGGCGGCTTTTGCCCCATACCTACGCCGGGGGGCGTACCGGTAGAGATAACGTCGCCTGCCTGCAAACTCATAAAGCGGCTCAGGTAGCTGATGATTTCCGGGATGGTAAATATCATGGTACGGGTATTGCCGTTCTGATAGCGTTTGCCGTCCACCTCCAGCCACATATCCAGCTGGTGCGGATCGGGCACCTCGTCCGCGGTGACCAGCCATGGCCCGGTGGGGCCAAAGGTGTCGCAGCCTTTCCCCTTGTCCCAGGTGCCGCCGCGTTCGATCTGGTATTCGCGCTCTGAGACATCGTTGATTACACAGTAGCCAGCCACGTGCGACATCGCATCGGCTTCGCTGATGTAGCGCCCGCCAGTGCCAATCACCACGCCGAGTTCGACTTCCCAGTCGGTTTTCAGCGAACCGCGGGGGATTTCCACATCGTCATTCGGTCCGACGACGGCGCTGGTCCATTTGTTGAAGACCACCGGCTCCTGCGGGATGGCTGCCCCGGTTTCCGCCGCATGATCGGCATAGTTCAGCCCGATACAGATAAATTTGCCGATCCGCCCAATGCAGGCGCCGATGCGCGGTTCACCCGCGACGAGCGGCAGGTCGTTCGGGTCCAGCTGACGTAGCTTGTTCAGAGTGGAGGGGTGTAAACATTCACCGCTGATGTCGTCAACGTGCGCCGAGAGATCGCGTAGCATACCGCGAGCGTCCAGTAACCCTGGGCGCTCTTTGCCTGCGGGTCCGTAACGTAGCAATTTCATGGCAAAATCCTTGTGTTGATGCAAAGTCCAGGCGGTTAGTTACTCCAGCCGCCGTCGATAATATTGATCGTGCCGGTGGTAAAGGCGCTGCTATCTGATGCCAGATACAGCGCCAGCTGCGCGATCTCTTCCGTTTTTCCGATCCGGCCAATGGGCTGGCGGGCGACGAATGCCTGGTAAACGGCCTCTTCGCTACGGCCTTCTGCGGCGGTCTGAGCAGCGATACGTTGGCGTAGGGACGGGGATTCCACCGTACCGGGGCAGATGGCGTTGCAACGAATTCCGCAGGCGACGTAGTCGGCGGCAACGGAACGGGTCAGGCCGATCACTGCGGCCTTAGAGGCGCCGTAGGCAAAGCGATTTGGGACCCCTTTGACGCTGGAGGCGACCGAAGACATGTTGATGATTGAACCGCTGCGCTGTTCGAGCATAGCGGGTAAAAAGGCGCGAATGGTGTGGAACATCGCGGTGACGTTGAGATCGAGGGCGAACTGCCATTCGCGGTCGCTGCAGGAGAGGATATCCCCGCTGTGTACCACGCCCGCACAGTTGAACAGGACATCGATCGGGCCGATGGCGGCGACGGTCTCCACAATAGCCTGCGGATTGGTTACGTCCAGTACCCTGGCCTCGACGCCCGGAATGCCGCTGAGCGCGTCAATATGAATATCGGTGGCGATGACCTCGGCACCATGTCCAGCGAATAGGGTCGCAGAATGAAAACCGATCCCTTGTCCGGCTGCAGTGATCAGCACTCTTTTGCCTGTCAGGTTCATGCTTGCTCCTCGAGCGATGAGTAAAATTTAAGGTCTAATGGTCAGGCCATTGAGCGCATAAAAAAAAGCGCTTTCCGCCCGTTTGTTTTTGTTAAGATGTGCGATGTATATCCTGCTGAACGCTTTTTTATTTAACCAATTCTTTACATGTCTATTTGTAATCAGCAAGATTTTTGTCGCATAAATGCAAGCTGAATCGCTTAACTGATAAAACGTCGCAGGTGAGAGATGCCGATAAAAAAATTAGAAAACCCAAGGATTTACAGGCAGATAGCAGATCAGCTCAAGACGTTAATCGATAATAAAGAGTTTCCTCCCGGCAGCCGCCTGCCGGCGGAGCGTGAGCTGGCCAGCCAGCTGCAGGTGAGCCGGGCGTCGGTACGTGAAGCGCTGATCGCTCTGGAGGTGATCGGGCTGGTGGACGTGCGGGTGGGAAACGGCGTCATCGTGCGCGAGCCTTCACCACAGCCAGTGGCGCAGCCGCAGGAGCCGGTGATGGCGCGAGCGGGGCGAAACCAGTGGACGGATGTGGATGACGAACTCAATATCGAGCTCGATTTTACCGCTGAGCTGCCGCCGTTTTCCCTGCTGCAAACCCGGCGACTCATTGAGCCTGAGACCGCGGCGCTGGCGGCGCGTCATGCCTCAAATGAAGAGCTGGCCACCATTCGCCAGGCCTATGAGCAGAATTGCCGTGATAACCGACAGGGTTCCGCGACGCATCCCGGCGATCGGCTGTTTCATATTCGAATCGCCCAGGCCAGCGGTAACCCGGCGTATGCGTTTATTATCGCCCACCTGCTGGGGCACCGATACGGCACGATGTTCCGCGCGCTGCAGCTGCATTATACGCCGCAGGATATGCCCCATCGTTCTGAAATTGAACACCTTGCTATCCTTACCGCGCTTGAGGCGCGCGATCCCCGGGCGGCGAAAAAGGCCATGAAAGAGCATCTGGATGCGGTCATCGCTATTTTCGGCCAGGGCTGATGGCGCAAAGCGGCCCGCCGCGCCCGGGCCCCGAGCGTTAAGCGATTGCTATGATGGCGAAGATACTGATTATCGACAAAAGGATAATCAGCGCCGTCGTGATTAATAATCCATAAGCGGTCAGCGTGGGCGTGCCGATCTTATTCAGCGCCTGCAGCGAAAAGAGTTTAATGCCAGCCAGAAGTTTGATACTCGAACATGACAGAATAATAAAAAACAGTGCCAGTTGCGAAAATACACTGCAGTAGAGCATCACTGATTGTGGCACGAAATAGGTGGAATACGGGCCTTTTGAGGTGAAGTGAATCATCGTGTGATTATGAATCAGATTGAGAGATGAGGCGATAATATCAACGGGGTTGAAGACCGGATATTCCCGCGCTTCAAAATAGAGGCCGAGACCAGTATATAGCGCATCGGTCGCCTCTCGCTGTAGCTGCAGAATAATCGCGGAAAGGCTCAGCAGGACCAATATAATAGCGCTGATAAAATAAAGTATGGATGATTTAAACGTAAAGCCACGCTTCTCGATAGATAAAATATAAAATCGGCTGAGCTGTATAACAATCGCATCGAGCAGCAGGGTGTATCCGAGCCCAAAATGGTAATAGTCATGTACGGCGACGCGAATGGCGACCGGGAGACGGGTAGGAATAATATGCTGCGGGTTGAGAAAGAACAGCGCATACAGGAACCAGATGATAAAAAGAAATGCGGAAAACAGCAGGGAAAATAGCGGAATAGTTATTAGCTGTCTTTTAGCAAGAAAGCGTCGGCCAAAGCAGGTGAAAAAATAGTTTAGCCAAAAAGTCTTGAGGCGCAGGAAAAAATTTTCGCCAATGTTGGCCTTCGCGACGGCGGCGCTGATTTTTTTGCGCCGGGTTTTTGGGATCCTGGCGGTACTGATAATAAAAAGGGAAAACGAAAGCAGTGCTGTCAGCGGGATCGCAACGATGCTGATAATCTCTCCTGAACTCATCCTTCTGTCCTTATCTACTCGTCATATTTGATATTGCCTGTGTTTCGGCTTTCCTCGCTTAACCAGGGCGTATCGTCGGCGAAAACGCCGGCATGATCCCCATTGAGTAGCCGCATAATCGCACGCTGAGCGAAAAAATCAACGTTAGGCAGGGCGCCGGAAGCGAGACATTTTTGCGTGTCGCGGGTCTAAGGCAGCCTTCGTTCATCGCGATATTTTTTATCATTTAATCGGTTCAGCATGCATTTTTTTACTCCGCTGTTTGGCAATACGGTGGCTTTGATGTAATCAGGTGGTTAACAAAAATGTACTGATTACTTTTTGTTAACATCAACATGACCTGATACGTCTTCGGAAACTTGAGACGTACGTTAAACCCGCAGATGCGGGTAAATTTATCGCTTTAATGGCCTGACCATTAGTCCTTTAATTAAGGGGGGATAATTATAACCTACTGAAAATCATCATTAAGCTGGGCTGTTTTACCGGCTGGCGTTAAGGCAGCGATGATCCGACAAGAATTATCGCGATCGGTACGTTATAGCGAACGGCGCGCAAAGAGAGCCGCAGGCGCCGGCGGCTTTGCACTCGTGCCCGGATAGAAAACTGAAAAATAGCGGCAAACGTACGCAGTAGAGCACGTTCATGCATGACGGGAACGTATCAGCGGATGCCATCGGGAGTATTCAACCTGTCTGCTTTTTAACGCGGTACGATGCCGTGAATCAACGCGAGGGGTTTTATGAGTAATGTAATAGAAAAAGAAGCTGCGGCTGCGCCCCAAAAAGGTCTGTTTAAATTTCTGCCGCGCGCCCATCCGGTCTCGTGGCTGATGCTGCTGGTCACGACGCTGGCTATCCTGATGAACTCGGTTGACCGGCTGATCCTACCGACGCTCATGCCAGCCATTATTAATGAGTTCCATCTGACGACGCTGCAGGCGGGCTGGTTGAATTCGCTAAGCTTCGTCGGGACTTTTCTCGGCGCGCTGATCCTCGGGTTTGCATCAGACTATATTGGCACCGGTTACAAGCGCGCCTGGAGCTGGATCGTCGCGGTATTGATTGAGATTGTGGCCGGCGTCGCCAGTGCCTTTAGCCGCTCCTACGGTCTGTTCCAGGCGCTGCGTGTTTTCATGGGGCTGGGAAGCGGGGGATCGGAGCCGATCAATGTCGCCCTGATTGGCGAATGGTGGCAGAAGGAAAACCGCGGCTTTGCGCTGGGCGTACACCATACCGGGTTTCCCCTGGGGCAGTTTATCGGACCGGTGCTGATTGGGCTGGTGATTGCGCTGACGTCGTCATGGCGTAATGCCTTCCTTTTTATCCCGCTGCTCGGCATTCCGATTATTATCATTCAGCTCTGTATTGCCACCAGAAAGCGCCAGGATAAGGTTTATAGCTGGATTGCGGAAAATGGGATGACTCCGCCCGATGATGTCAGCCAAAGTGAACGCCCTTCGTTCCGACAGTCCTTGCTGGCCGGGCTGGCATGTTTAAAAAACCGCAATTGCCTCGCGGCCATCGCCATTATTTTTTGCTTCATCTGGGCGGAAATGGGGATTTCAACGTTCCTGACGTTGCAGCTTACTCAGAAAGTGGGACTGGATCTGGCAACGGCGGCGATCATTTCCGGCGCCTCCGGATTGACCGGCTGGCTTGGGCAAATTGGCTGGGGAAGTTTTTCTGATGTTAAGGGCCGCAAGATGTGCCTGTGGATTATCACGGCAGGGTGGATCGCCGCGACGCTGGCCTGCAATTTTATCACCTCGGCGACCAGCGGCTGGATCATTCTGATCGCATGGGGGCTGTTCCGCAATTCGCCGTTTCCGGTGGTCTACGCGCTGCTGATTGATTCAGCGCCGAAATCGGCGGCGTCCAGTATGGGGCTGATGATTGGCCTGGCCGTTGGCAGCGCCGGCTTTTTGGTGGCGCCGATCGCCGGCTGGATTATTACTGATTTCGGCTTCACCGCGCATTATCTGGCAATCACCGCCGTACTGGTGCTGGGGTGTATCCCGCTGTATCTGGTCAAAGAGACGGTAAGTAAAGCGGTTCATTAATTGATGAGGTTTATAAGATGACCAGCAGTATTCTTGATCTGTTAACGCACTATCGTATTATCGATCTTACGCATGCGCTGGAAGAAGATATGCCCGTCTGGCCAACGCATCCCCGTTTTTTTATCAACGGTGTTGAATCGTTGCATAAGGGAGATGAGGCGTTTCTGAACCAGATTAGCCTGGGCGAGCATTGCGGCACCCATGTGGATGCGCCCGCCCATTTTGTTCGCGATGGCAAGACTATCGACCACGTTGCGCCGCTGACGTTGTTCAGCGCGGCGGTAAAAATCGATATGTCGATGGCGCCGGCCAGCAGTTCGCTGCCCCGTTCGCATATCGAGCAGTGGGAACAAGCAAATCGGCCGATTAAAGCCAATGATATCGTGATTTTTTATACGGGCTATGAAGACCGGTGGGCGCGACGGCCGAACCACCACGCTTTCTGCGCGATTGGCCGGGCCTCTCCCGCGAGGCGGCGACCTATCTGGCGGATAAAGGGATCCGCGCCGTAGGCACCGACGTCATGACCATCGATGCCTTCGTCCACGAGGGCTACCCGGCACACGACGTGTTCCTTAATCGCGAGATCCTGATTATTGAAAATTTGACCCAGCTGCGTCAGCTGCCGAATCAGTTTATTTTCCTGGCGCTGCCTCTGAAGATAAAAGGAGGGTCGGCGTCGCCGATTCGCGCCGTGGCGCTGGTCGCACGCGGCACGGTGGACTAAGCCTGCATACTACCCGGCGACAGCAGTCGCCGGGGGATGAAGCCTATTTTTTTGCCTAAAGCGCCCTTGGGCTTTAACCGCTCGTCTCGGGCGTGGTATGGCTGGTGCCTGAGGATTTTTTGCCTGCCACTCCTGCAGATGGTCGTGTTCCCGAAATCCCAGGCTGCTTAATGGCCCTTCCTGCTGCAGGTACGGATACCCTGGTCATAGAAGAGCTCAAGGCGATAACGATTAGAAATCGTAACCCACGGTGGCAGCAATTGAACGTTCCGCTCCCCAGTAGCAATAGCCGGTACCATAGCAGGCGGCCACATATTTACGATCGGTCAAGTTATTAGCGTTCACCTGTAGCCAGGCTCCTTTCAGGCTGCTGTTCCAGGCGCCGAGATCGGCGCGTACGGAGGCATCCATCAGCGTGACAGACGCTAAACGGGTACTGTTTTCGTTATCCGCCCACTGTTTACCAATGTAGCGCACGCCTGCGCCTGCGGACAAACCATAATCAAACTGGTAGCGCCCCCAGACGGAAGCCATCGAATTGGGGGTCAGGTACGGCGTGTGGCCATCGTTGCCGTCAACCGCGTCCTTAAAGCGTACCCGGTTCAAGGTATAATTGGCGATGAGGCTCAAATTTGACGTCAGCTGGTTATGCGCTTCCAGTTCAATCCCTTGCGAATGCACTTTCCCGACCGGCTCGTAGTAAGCCTCGCGTACGATGCGGTTCCCCACGTCTTTCTGGGTCAGATCGTATATCGCAATGCTGTAGAGATCCCTGGTGCCGATCGGTTGGTATTTCACCCCGGCCTCATACTGCTCTGCGGTGGTGGGCTTGAGGATGCTGCCGTCCTGCCCGGACAGGGACTGTGGCGTAATGGCCTGACTGTAGCTGATGTAAGGTGAGATACCGTGGTCGAAGGCGTAAAGCAGCGAGGCGCGGCCGCCGACATGGTCGTCCTGACGGCGATGTTTTATGTCGGTGGTGTCGGTATCCGTCTGTGACACAATGCGGTCATAGCGGCCAGAAAGATCCAGGTGCCAGCGGTTCCACGCTATCTCATCCTGCAGATAAATCCCCGTCTGATAGTAACGCCGCTGGCTACCATAGAAGTCGTAACCATAGCGGGGGCCTACGGTTTCCCCGGTACGGGCGTTGAGCTGATTGGCATAGCCACTCGCGTCTCTGAGATCGTTTTTGTACTGATGGTATTCCGCGCCGAGCACGACTTTATGCTGGAGATCGCCGGTGTTGAAGTCCGCTTCCAGTTGGTTATCGATCGCCCAGGCGTCGAGGGACGATCGCGAGCCGGAGTAGTAGCGATTCAACAGATCCGAATTGCTGGCGTCCCAGCCGATCTGATACACCTGATCGAGATCGACATTCGCGTGGGAATAGCTGGCGTTAGTGCGGAATGCCCAGGTTTCGTTAAAGCGGTGCGCAAACGCCAGACTGTAGATCTGCTGACGGCGTTTGAACTGATCGAGGCTACTGTCGCCATCATAGAAACCCTTGCTCAGCTTATAGCCGTTATGTTCGGTAATGCTGCCTTCGCCCGGAACCGCGCTGTGGTAACCCCCGGAAGGCGCTTTTTCCAGATAGGCCCGCAGCAGCAGAGAGGTATTTTCACCGGATTGCCAGAGCAGCGACGGCGAAATGGCGTATTTTTCTTCACGCGTGTGCTGGTACTGCGTATCGCTGGAACGCGTCAGACCAGTCAGGCGAAACGCCAGCCGTTCGTTAATCGCGTTGGTGTAGTCAAAAGCGGCTCCTTGGGTGTTATTGCTGCCGCCCAGCAAGCGGATATGGCCCTGTTCCGTGAACAGCGGATTTTTGGATGTTTCCATCACCAGACCGCCGGGGACGGTCTGGCCATACAGCGCAGAGGAGGGCCCTTTAATCACGTCGATACGTTCCAGGAACCACGGGTCGATTTGTAACACATTATAGCTACCGGCATCGCTCATCAGCCGCAGGCCATCGAGGAAAACGTTGTCGACGTCGCTACCGTGGAACCCTCGCAGAGACACCGTGTCATAGCGTGTCGCCGCTCCGGCAAAGTTGGTGAAAGCGCCGGCGGTGTAGTTTAGCGCCTCATTAACCGTTAAAGCGCCCTGATCTTCCATCTGCTGACGGGTTATGACTGAAATCGACTGCCCGGTGACGATTAACGGTTTGTCTGTTTTGGTCGCTCCTTTACTGCTGGTAGCGGTATAGCCGCTGGTCGGGGCATCCGCAAAGTCCGCCGTAGAGCCGATAACCGTCATGCTATCTTCGGCAAAGCCGCAGGACGGGAAGGTGACTGCCAGACCACACAGAAGAACAGAACGTTTCAGGATAAAGGCGATTCCCATTATCAACACCTCATTATTTAAAGTACAGGAGGCACCATTATCGCTGCGGCGTACTATCCACAGGCTATGCGCGGCGATGAGTTATGTATGAGTAACAACAAAAGAGGGTTAGCTATTGCGTATCGCGCTTGGCGCGATACCGTAGCGACGGCGAAAAGCGGTGGCAAAATTGGTGGCGTGTTGATAACCGGACATCCAGGCCGCCTGCTGGACGCTGCAACCCTGCTGCAGGTGGTGATACGCCAGTGCTAGTCGACAGTCACGCAGGTAATCGAACACTGACTCGCCATACGCCTGACGGAATTTGGCGCTCAGGCTACTGGAGCTCATGGCCGCGCTGCGCGCCAGATCGCACAGCGTATGCTCCTGCTGCGGCTGCTGCTCCAGCCGCTGGCGCACGCTTTCAAGCCGCCCCCATTCGCTGGCGGAGAACTGCGGCGATACCGGACATTCCTCCCTCATTGCATACCCCAGTACCTGCATCGCCACCCCGTCCAACAGCAGCCGGCGCGTGATGAGCGGGGCCTGGCACGCCAGGGCGGCATGGATGCTGGTCAGTAAATACTCCGGTACCGACCATAGACAACAAGGACGTTTCATCTGTCCCCAGACGGAAAGCAGTTCGGCCACCGCTGACGATAGCTGCAGGGTTTCAGGAGAGAACCCCAGCACCATGGTCTTCAACTGCGCATCCGCCAGATGACTGACGTTCATCACCCATTGCTCGCCCAGCCGAGTGGTTAACGCCGTTCCCGGACGCACGATAAAATACTGTTCGCCCAGCCGGATGCGTAAGCAACCCTCCAGAACGATCAGCGTGTACATCGGTGAACTACGCAGCGAGGTCGATTCATACGGCTGCATAACCTGCACGTGGGAATGGGTGAGTTGAATACCGGATGGCAGCAGAGTTTCTTCCACGCTCCCCCGTACGACAATGCGCCGATATTTATCGCAATCGTAGCGCGACGTCAGCGCCGGGAAACGGTAGTCGATCCCATAACGCTCGCCAAAATCGAAGAAGTCTTCAACCAGGAATGATTGTCGCGACGGCGTGGCGGCGTGGTGGTTGGTCATATTAGTCATTGGAAATCAGGAAATGATGGTGAAGTATTATCAGACCAAAGAGATATCATACACAAGAGGAAACGATAATTATTCTCACTTGTGGTTGAGGGGCTTCATCCTGAGTGGAGGCCTTCGAACAGGCCTCGTCGTGAGGACAGGATATGTCTACAGTTGTGGGGTCAGCCCAGGAACAGGCGAAGAACGGGAAAACGCTCTGCATCTATGAGAACAGCAATTACATATTCACGTACATCACTAAAGGCTCCTGCCCCTATGCCAAAACCTTTGATACGGATGATCAGTCGTAGAGCCAGCGCCCGGCTTTTGCAGATTGAATAAACATATCAATGGTGAAATCTGGAACATCCACAGGTTCAGGCTTTTTTGTTACCAACGGTGCGAAAGTGATCCATATCCGACGCCTGAAATTAGATCCAGGGGTTAATCTGCTCTCCTGATTCGGGAGAGCTTATGGTCAC
>NZ_JBJDNH010000038.1:0-56480 GCF_044900465.1 Klebsiella sp. NPDC088457
TGGCTGAAGGAGCACGCCTGGAAAGTGTGTATACGGCAACGTATCGGGGGTTCGAATCCCCCCCTCACCGCCATATTTTAAGAAGAGCTCGTACGAAAGTACGGGCTTTTTTTTTCGCCTGTTGTACCCACCAGGGGGGGGATGAGAAGCCCCGACCGGGGTTCGACAGCTGGCGCAGCCAGCTGGACAGACCGCGAACCCGTGAGCGGGCTGCCCGCACAAAAATGGCGGGAGCATTTTTGAACAACGCCTGCGTTGGCCCCGCAGGGGCCAGGCCCAGGGATGGGCCGGGTAACGGCGAGCGCAGCGAGTCAATCCCCCTCTCACCGCCATATTTTAAGAACAGCTCGTACGCAGTCACGGGCTTTTTTTTCGCCTGTTGTACCCCCCTCCCCACAGCGTAGTAAACGTCATTCCCCGGGGTCAGCATAGTCATGGTCAGCACATTGCCATAGCGCTGAACGCCATTTTGTACAACCAGCGCCTGTTGGGGGTCATTCTGGTGGCTTTGACCGGGTTAGCTTTACAGAATGATTTATTTATCAATATGCGCGTTTTTATTGTCAGTAAATTGGCCGCTCATCCATTTTTTGAAATACGAAAATCGAGACGTGGGAAGTGAACGACCACCGTCCCTGCGAACGGATCCTGTCGTTCAATAGCGACTTCGTTAATAGTAAGCGTCACCAGTCGCCCGGTGACGGGCTCACGCCCATAGTCGTCCGGTGTAATAGTTACCGTTTCACCTTCAATAAACCCAAGAGCATCGGTGGGATCAACGAATCTTTCTGGCATGGGCGTCGCACGACGCGCGACGGCATGCGCATCGTCCGACGTGATTTCGCTACGTTGTCCGTTACCTATTGATTGAACGCGTACCATCCAGGCGCTTAAATGGGGGAACTGTCCACATAGCGATTCTGCATGCGGTACGTGAGCAAGAGCTGTTTTGATCTCAACATAGGCATGAAAATCTGCTAAGCCTGGCTCGTCACCTAACAGGAAATGTCTACCATCTGAGATCTGCTGTTCCACCCGATGAATATGAGCACGTAACTGCGTCGTCAGGTAGGGGATATCCGACTCCAGTTTCTCAACATCCATAAAACCACGAAAGTATGCCTGCCGATCGCGCATTAACGCTGCAGGGAATTGATGGATATTTGAACCAATAGCTAAGCCAGAACTGGCTATATGCAGATCGCGATCGCTCCAGCAAGCGAGGGCAAGAGCAAGTCCCTGACTCCCACCAGGAAAAATTGTTGGTGTTGGGAAACGTTTTTCTAACTCAGCAACAATCAGTCGGGAGTCACAATAAATATCGGCGCCAATTTGCATTACCGGTGTTTTTCGGTATCCACCGGTGAGGGCTGTTAGTTTCGGCTTAGGCATTATCAATTCTGCCTGAACCGATTGCCAAATCAGATTCTTTAATCCAAAAACGAGACGAACTTTCTCCGCAAATGGCGACGCGTCGAAATGATGAAGGATAATTTCAGACATATATTCACCTGCTAGTTACAGTAAAAGATAGCTTTGCCTGAAGACGCTAAGTACGCACGGCATTCCAGAAAGCCTGCCATCCCAGTGCCTGCCACTGGCCTATCTGCTGGGGATGACCTTGACTATGTTCGATAACCATATTTGCGATTGTGTCAACCAATTGGCCAATAAATTCTTCTGGCTGATTGCGTAATATCTTTTTTTCAATGCCCGTGTTCACTAACGTTTTAAAATCGACAAACATTTCCCATGACAGCTTTCGGGTCTCAGCCTGGAGTTTGTCCCAGGAATTTAAATATCGAGAAACCATGTATTTCTTAGGAAACTTCATTCCCCAGGCAATATACGCATCCCAAAATCGCCTGAGCTCCATTTGCACAGCCCGGGAAGTATCAATTTCAAATGTCTTCCTAAAATCATTCTTTATGTAAAGATAAAGATGATTAAAGAGCTGTTCTTTGGTAGGGAAATAAACAAATAACGTCCCGTCACCCACGCCTGCCTGTTTGGCTATCCGGGCGGTAGAGGCCGACAGCCCTACCTCTGACACCACGTCAAGAGCGGCGTCGAGGAGAGCCCTACGTTTTTCGTCGCTTAAAGGTCTTGCCATATACACTCCATTAAATGAGTGAGTAGGCGGTCATTTTAGAAGCGAAAAAAAAGGATTGCAAGCTCAAACCTGACGAAGCAGCAAACACGTTTTCACGATCTTGTAGAGAAAAGTACCGTCGAAGCCGTGAGAAGCGACATCTGCGTGAACCCATCAGTAACCGCAGGCGAACCTCCGATGCGTCATCAAGGGCATCATTTAACCCTGACGGTACCGGAGAAACTTCCCGTAAGCGAGCAAAGGGATGAGCCCCCCAGGATGCGTGGGTACCGACGACGATACCGCTCTCATCATGTAGAGAAGTCAGGATTCAGCACAGGGAACGGATCCGAAGCGCCAGGGCCTGGATCCGGTAGAAAATGTTGTGGCAGGAAGTTTATGTGAGGGTCAGGAAGCGCTGGCTGCTGACCATAGATCGACCGGTCCCAGTCGATCTGCTCCCTGGGTATCCAGCATCCAGCCCGGATACTCCGGTGGCAGCATGCTGACTGCATCCAGCTGGCGCAGCTCGTCATCTGTCAGCACCAGATCGATGGCGGCGAGGTTATCCTCAAGCTGATCGAGGCGTTTCGCCCCCATGATGACCGAGGTGACAACCTGTCGGGACAACAGCCACGCCAGGGCAACACGAGCAGGGCTACAGCCATGCGCCTGTGCGACAGGAATGAGAACGTCAATAATATTCCAGGCTCTTTCCCGATTAACAATCGGGAAGTCGAACTCAGAACGGCGTGAATCCTCTGGCTTCTGGTGGTCGCGGGTAAACTTGCCGGAAAGCAGACCGCCGGCAAGCGGGCTCCAGACGAGCAGTCCCATCTTCTCCGCCTCCAGCAGCGGCCCCAGCTCACGTTCTATATCGCGACCGGCGAGCGAGTAATAGGCCTGCAGCGTTTCGAAACGCGCCAGATTCTTGTGCTCGGAAATCCCCAGCGAGCGGGCAATTTTCCAGGCCTGCCAGTTCGAAACCCCGATATAGCGAACCTTGCCCTGAGTCACCAAATCATCAAGCGCTCGCAGGGTCTCGTCAATCGGCGTGATCGTATCATTGGCATGGATCTGGTACAGATCAATATGGTCGGTCTGAAGGCGTTTCAGGCTGGCGTCAACGGCGTCCATAATATGGCCACGCGATGCGCCAACATCATTCCGCCCCTGTCCCATGCGGCTATAGGCTTTGGTTGCCAGCACCACATCTTTGCGGGAAAGACCCAGATTTTTGAAAGACTGCCCCAACACCTGCTCGCTACCACCGTCAGAGTAAACGTCGGCGGTATCAAAAAAATTGACCCCAGCCTCGAAAGCGGCTTTGACGATATCATCAGCCTCTTTCTGCCCGGCGGCACCGATGTGTTTGTAAACACCAGAACCGTCACCGAAAGTCATGGTCCCCAGGCACAGACGGGAAACGAGTAAACCGGTGTTACCCAGCGTTTTATATTGCATGTTGTATCTCCAGCCGAATAATCGTAAGGAAAGAACTGTTTTACCGATCGGTCGTACTATGGATAAGTCACAAGCCCAACATCAATGCCGGGGAAGTGACGGCGCAGCTTTGTTGCTTCCTGCGGTGTAAAACCGCCACATAATTCAATAATCTGGATACCATCAGCGACAAGATCTTCGGCGGCGGACAGCATTTCGTCGGCGTCGTTCACGCCGATAAATTGGGCGTCGAACTCTGGCGATGTCATCTGCACCGCGTGCGTAGCCCGGTTATAGCCGGGGGCTTTGATAATGAATGCATATCGGGTCTGGATCATATCCGTAACGCCAAAAGATGATGTTGTTAGAGATCGACCTGGAACTGCTTCCACTGCGTCATGCGGTCTTGCAGATCGAAGCGCTCACCGTCAGCTGTGAAGGTACCATCGCCGTGGTGATGCAAATAACGTCGTTCCCTGCGCGAATCGTTAGACCATATCGCGACGGCCTTAAGGATAAAAAGCTGGTATTTGTCGACCATCGTGTTGTCATGTATGACGCACTCAATGTTGTAAAGGCAGTCACTTAATAGCGGGACGTTTACTTTGGCCGGCCTGGCCGTCGCCAGACCGAAACATTCGAATTTATCGACTGCCACACCGCTGCAATTACCCACGTCAACCACGGTGCGCGCAAGATCGGCTCCCGGCACCGCGAGAACACATTGCCCGGTCTTGTTCAGTGCGGCAAAGCTATGATCCCAGGGACCAATAACGCAGCCAATGAGCGGTGGAGCATGCTGTATCATCATATGAAACCCCATGGTCATGATGTTTGGACGCACGCCATCGTGGGTACAAACCATGAGAATCGGGCCGGACTCAAGAATTCGATAAGCCCTGGCGGCTGCAATCTGGCGCATCGCGACTTTCTCCGCGGATTGTTGTCGGTTAGCCATAGTCGATCGCCTACCCTACGCACTCGCTGGTGGCATGAACCGGAAAGAGCGCTTCCAGATGGTCGCGCAGCTGAGCGATATACTCATCCACTTGTGGGTCCTTAACGACGTTGAAGGCGGAAAAGGACGGGAGAACCTCCGCACCACAGAAACGATAGTTGGCGGTGTTGGCGATCATCACGTCATCGACGGATTTCCCCATAAACAGATACTGATCTTTATTATCAAACGCCACGCGTGGAGCATTCCAGGTCAAAGAAAGCATATACTTTTTCCCCTGCATCTTACCGCCCGTGCCGTACTGCCTGGAGGGGTCTTCACGCGTACGCCCGTCGTCGACAATCAGCCTTTTCTGGAGCAGACCATGGGTGAATATCTCATCGGCATATTTTTTGTAAATCCAGGGAGCACCAAACCAGTAGACGGGCGTCTGCAATACAATGATGTCCGCCCAGACATGCTTTTTAACCTCTTCTTCAACACCATAACCCTGCTCAATATGCGTTGTCTGAACGTTGTAGCCCCGACGCGCCATTTCTTCCTCGATCACATGGGCCATGGTCTTATTCAGCTCCCCTCTGGAGAACCCCTCGTAGAACTGGAATGCATTAATAATTAATACGTTTTTCATAATAATTCTCGATAAATGCTCTCACTCGCCCCGGACATACGGTTTTGGGAAAAAGGGGCTCCATACCATTCACGGGAGGAGTATCCACTAAAATGGTGAGAGGCGGCTGTCGATACCTACGACATTAGTGCACAAAAATCCAAATCTACGCTGGACGCTGGCGATTTCATCATCGCGCGAAGAACCACAGCAAATAATGCACCTTCCCGTATTACGGGAATGAGGTACGCGTAGCGGCAGCGTCTTTTATTTTCTTAGCAAACGGAAAAGCCGGCGATATGGCTGAAAATGCAACACTGCGGTAAAACCTTCCCGCATTAAATAGCTATTGTCACAATTGACAACCTTCCCTCACGCTACTGCATACCCGCATATCCACATTCATTTTCTTTTACTATTTAAGCGTATTCCCCGCCCTTTCTAAGACGCTTCGCGTCCTGAACAGGCGGCGCGCCAAATAGTTTTTTATATTCGCGATGAAATTGAGAAATATTGTCATAACCTACCGCGGAAGCGACCAGAGCGACATCACTCGCACGCTCGAGTAAACGAGCCCGGGCCGCCATTAAACGCAGGCGTTTTTGATATTGTAATGGACTCAACGAAGTCACCTCTTTAAAATGTTGATATAGTGACGATGTGCTCATATTGACATGTCTTGCAAGTGCCTCAATGCGCACCGGCTCATTAAAATGCTCTTTGAGCCAATTGACGGCTTGGGTAATTTTGTATGAGCTGCTGTCCCTGACCATTGAATGTCGCAGACGCATGCCCTGGTTACTCATCAATATCCGATAAATTATTTCTTGCTCAATGAGAGGCGCTAACATGGGGATATGTTTTGGCGTTAACAGCAAGCGAGCCAGACGACAGGTGGCCTCCAGCAGGTCGATTGATAAATCACCGGTACTCACTCCCGGGCCAGCAGAAGGCTCATCCGGCACGGGGAACTCTTTTGCCGAGACCAGGTTAGCCGCCACTGTCATATCGATCTCGAAAGAAAAACAGAGGTATGGCTTGTCCTGACTCGCCTCTATCACCCGGCCACTTATCGGCATATCAACGGAGGTGACCAGGCAACGTCTGGAATCATAATCATAGCATTCCTCACCAGCCTTAATCGTTTTACTCCCCTGGGCCGCAAAAATGAGCGCAACCTTACTTAACGTCGATTCTTCTTTTGACGGCGATGAAAAACGGAAAAAAGTCAGTGAAGGAATCGCAACCTTGTGTTCTCCGTCAATCGGAGAAAATCGTTTAATGATAGAAATTAACTCCTGAGTCAGCGTCTCTCTGGCGTCTAATTGTGGGGCAAAATCATTCGGGATATTCATCGTGAGCGATCCAATAAAAATACTAACACTCTTTATGTTGTAGACCTCATCATAACAACTCGGCAAACTAACACAATCGCGAATTGTGCATATACAATAATGATAGCCCCAGTGACAACAGGTCTGTTGCTCTCTTTTTTAGCCGAAAGTTACCGCTCCGCGGATACGTTTTCCCCAGTAATAATCATCAGCACATTCCCATCCGGACAAACTTAATGGATCTCTTTATAAATGCCAGGAAATACCTTGATGCATAATTCCAACGCCCCCCTTAACACCGGCGTGGACTTTTATGCAGGATAAATGGTCGATAGTGCATTGTAATGACAAGACCACCAGCTAATACTTAATCAACCGATGCCGTTAGGGTTCTTCCAATAACATATTCAGCAATTTACTTCTGCGGCATCGCTGGGACAGAGCCATTCCGGCCTGCATGACTATTATCGAAAAACCGCTATTCAGGATTAAAACTTATGAGTCAACTTGCAAAAACCTGGTATATCACCGGTGCGTCAAAAGGAATTGGTCTATCGCTTGCACGCAAGCTGTTGGCAACCGGTGCTAACGTTGTCGCCACATCTCGTACGCTGGCTTCACTCGTCGCGCAGATTGGCCCGGCTTCTGATACGTTTCTTCCGCTGCAGGTCGATCTCGTTGATGAGCGCAGCGTACAGGATAGCATCGAAAAAACCCTTGCTCATTTTGGCCGCATCGATGTGGTCGTGAATAATGCCGGTTATGGTCTGCAGGGCACCTTAGAAGGAATATCTGACGAAGAATTACGTCGTAACTTTGACGTCAACGTCATCGCACCATCACATGTTATTCGTCACGTGCTGCCCCACCTGCGTCGCCAACGTTCAGGCCATGTCTTTAACGTGGGTTCCATCGCGGGTTTCCAGGGCGGTTATGCGGGATGGGGGGTTTACGCCGCCACCAAATTCGCCATTGCCGGGCTTACTGAAGCCCTGGCCGCTGAAGTTGCCGAATTTGGCATTAAGGCAACGGTCGTTTATCCCGGCCCGGTACGTACCGAATTCTTGTCTTCAGGCTCCTTAGTCGTTGCGAAGCGCAGTATCCCGGAATATACGGCTGCACAAGACTTACTGGATTTACATCTCAACGAACTTGCCGGCGCGCAGGCTGGCGATCCTGCTAAGGTTGCCTTACTGATAATTCAGGCCGCCGAAGTGCAGAAGGCCCCCCTGCATTTATTTGCTGGCCAGATAGCAAATGACTATGCTCTGCAAAAAGTGGCAGCGGTAGAGAAAGATATTGTTGAATGGCGCGAAGTTTCGGAGGCGACCGACTTCCCGGAGTCATTCAGCAGTCAGTAACGGATAGTACTTACCGGGCAGTGCAGAGTAGCGCGCACGCTATGAGAGTGCGCGGCTGCTCTTGCAGGCCAGGCCGTGGCTATCTAAGCCTAAGCCTTCAGCGCATCAATGATAGCCCTCAGTCCCGCCGTTTGATGCTTACGACCAGAGAAATAGAGAAACAGGTCTTCCTCGATGGTACACCAGTCTTCCAGGCAGCGCTGCAACCGGCCATCGTAGACATAGGGTGCGGCACGGTCTGCCCATATATAGGCGAGCCCCAGCCCACGCGCTGCGGCATCCACCATCAATTCCTGGCTATCCGTCGTCAAGGGACCGGTCACATCGACCTCTAGCATTTTCCCTTCCTTTGCGAACTCCCAGTTTAAAATCTTCCCGCTGGGAAAAGCATAGCGAATACAGGCATGCTGTTGCAGATCGTGTGGCGTGACGGGAGCCGGATGCGTCGCGAAATAGCCCGGCGAGCCCACAACGGCAAAGCGGAATTTCGGCTTGAGCCGAACGGCGATCATATCCTGTGACAGACGCTCACCGAAGCGGATCCCGGCATCAAATCCCTCTTCGACGATATCCACCAGAGCATCCGTGGCGACAACATCCAGCTTAAGCCCGGTGTTATGTGCCAGCAGCTCCATGGCTTCACCCAGAACGAATACCGCCAGTGAACTGGGGACATTAATTCTGACGGTGCCGAAAGGCGAAGCGCGAAATGAGTTCAGTCCGTCCAGGGCATTTTGCATATCGACTAGTGCCGGCTGTAGCTTTGCGTACAACACCTGCCCTGCTTCAGTCATCGAGACGCTACGGGTAGTGCGATGAAAAAGACGCACGCCCACACGAGTCTCAAGACTACGAATTGAATGACTCACTGCGGAGGAGGATGTGCCTCTTTCTATGGCAGCCCGACGAAAGCTTAAATGCTTCGCCACCGACGCGAACACGGTCAGTTCAATCATCTCGGCAGCATCCATTAGTGAACCTCATTCATCATAGTGGCAATTATTACCTACTTTATCATATCAATCGAAAACTCCAGAATGTGGTGCAAGACATATGAGAGAAAGTTCTCTCTGGCTTAACGATCTGATGCTATCAATCTGGAGAAATCGATGACTATCAAAACCGCTTCTCACACCCTGTCAGGAAAAGTCGCGCTGGTTACCGGAGCAAGTTCTGGTATTGGCCGCGCCACAGCTATCGAACTGGCCCGCCGTGGCGCCAGGGTGGTCGCCAGCGCTCGTCGACGTAACGAAATCGACGCGCTTGTCGCTGAAATCAAAAGCGAAGGTTTCGAAGCAACGGCCGTTGTGGCGGATATCAACGTTGAAAAAGAGGTGATCGATCTGGTCGCCGCAACGTGCGCTACCTATGGCCGAATCGACATAGCCTTTAACAATGCAGGTACCGAAGGTGAGTTTACGCCGTTCATTGAGCAATCAAATGAAGTCTATGACACCATCTTTAATGCCAACGTGCGCGGCGTCTTCTGGTCCATGAAACATGAAGCCAAAGCGATGCTGGCCCAGGGCAGCGGCGTCATCATCAACAATGCGTCGATGGGAGGGGTGATCGGCTTTGCCAACGCCGGCCTCTATATCGCCAGTAAGCATGCTGTTCTTGGGCTGACCAAAACCGCTTCCATTGAATGGTTCAAGCAGGGCGTGCGCGTTAATGCCGTTAATCCTGGCATCATCGACACTCCGTTCCAGGACCGCATCTGGCCGGGCAGCGACGCGAAGAATGATTTCGCCGCTGCAACCGTAGCTGGTCGGGCAGGCTTACCGGAAGAAGTGGCTAGCGTCGTGGCGTTTTTAGCTTCTGATGACGCCTCTTTCGTTTCCGGTCATGGTCTTCTGGTTGACGCAGGTTATTCGATTGCCTGATCGAGAACGGCACGGGGAACCCGCCCTGATATAACGACTCAGTTCCAGAACGGATGTTGATTGATTCTACGTATTATAACGGGTAACGGCATAAACCGTTTCATAAAATATCTCGTCAGCGTTTTCTCACGACGACAGTATTTGCGGCACCATACCGCGCATTATCCGGGAGTATTCGCAAGGTTGGATTGGCGGGAGGACGCTCCCGCTTCTCCTGAGGTACCGCTAATGGTTCCCCTCTCCCTGATTCCCGTTTAACGGTACGCAGGGTTCTCTCATCGTATCGCTCAGATACCATCCCGAAGAGAGACCATCCACCGATGGCAGAACCAGGAGGGTAAAAGATAAAGCGTCCTCTTGCTCTCTCAACGTTGGCGGCATAACGTCACCTGACTCATCGTTTAATACGCATTAAAATAAATAAGGAAATACTCTGCAAATAGCGTCAGGGAAATGAATGATTTATCTTCTCAGCCATTTAAGCACTGTGCGATTATTATTAAAAATGAGGATAAGATAACCTCACGAACAAAGCCGAATAAGCCTGAAGGTTCGACTCCACCGCGGATACTCAGCGCGAGCCTATTGCTGATGGTATTCGGTTCCCCCGGCTGAGGGTCGTTGTTAATACCCACATTTACTATGACTACTTCCCCATCAATGAACATCTTATGAGCTGGCCTTCAGTGATGAAGAAGCCCAGGAGGATGTTCTGGTATCAACCGCTCGTGGATAGTATGCTCAGAGCCATCGTTAATCGGCATTCCTTTGTTGGATCCAAACTCCGGTGGATAAGCTTAAAAATCACGCGTATGAGAAAAATACCTCAGGGTATCACCCATTCCTTTTAAAATTATTTCAATGCAAACAAGGTTCGTTAGTGACTCATGAATATAACCATCAAAATGGATAAACAAAAGATAAGCACCGACGGCATGGGGCTTATCAATGGATATCAGCGTATTTTGCGTCGCCGTATTCTGATTATGGTAATACTGCTGATGCTCATCCTGGCGTCTTTACTGCTGGATTTCACCATGGGTCCTTCCGGATTAACACTGGATACCATCTGGCAAACGCTGGTCTCCCCTGAGACGGTAAATACGGGTACGCGAGTCATCGTCTGGGATATCCGGTTACCTTATGCGCTCATGGCTATTGTTGTTGGCCTGGCGCTCGGCCTGGCTGGCGCCGAAATGCAGACTATCCTCAACAATCCCTTAGCCAGCCCTTTTACACTCGGCGTCTCCTCAGCGGCGGCGTTCGGCGCAGCATTGGCGATAGTGCTTGGGATCGGCGTTCCGGGCGTTCCGGAGCAGTGGTTTATCTCGGCAAACGCGTTTGTGTTTGCGCTCCTGGCCGCCCTGCTGCTGGACGGAATTACCCGCTGGACAAATGTCGCTACCTCTGGCGTGATACTTTTTGGTATCGCCCTGGTGTTTACCTTTAATGCCCTGGTGTCAATGCTTCAGTTTGTCGCCAGTGAGGATACGCTGCAGGGGCTGGTTTTCTGGACGATGGGCAGCCTTGCCCGCGCCTCATGGGAAAAAGTCGGTATCCTGTGTCTTATCCTGTTATTTATTTTACCGCTATCGCTGATGAGTTCCTGGAAACTTACCGCACTGAGGCTAGGAGAAGATCGTGCGATCAGCTTTGGTATTAACGTACGCCGTCTTCGTCTGACGACATTATTGCGTATTAGTATCTTATCCGCCGTTGCCGTAGCATTTGTCGGTCCTATCGGCTTTATCGGCCTCGTTGCACCGCATATTGCGCGCATGATTTTTGGTGAAGATCATCGTTTTTACTTACCGGGCAGCGCATTCACCGGCGCTCTGGTATTATCGCTCGCCTCAGTCGCATCAAAAAACCTCATTCCAGGGGTCATTATCCCGGTAGGGATTGTGACATCGCTGGTTGGGGTCCCTTTCTTTTTGAGTATTATTCTACGCCATCGGAGTAACGTATGACTCAGCCTGTACAGACGGGTTTGCGCCTTTCCCACTTCAGCGCAGGTTACCCCAGGCGCCAGATAATTCGCGATCTCACCGTGCCCCATCTGGCGCGCGGTAAAATCACGGTTTTACTGGGCCCTAACGGTAGCGGTAAATCCACCCTGCTGAGGGCGATGGCAGGTCTGAATAGTTCTGACGGCGAATTATGGCTGGATGATACCGATCTGAAGACCCTGCCTTTCTCCCGGCGAGCGGAAAAAGTGGTTTATCTGCCGCAGACGTTACCGGCCGGGGTCCATCTTCATGTACTGGAATCGGTCATTGTCGCGCAGCGGGCATCAGGAGGGGTACAGACCTCTGCGCAGCAGGAAGAAGTGATGGCGCTCCTGCGTCAACTGGGGATTGAACATCTGGCACTGAGCTATCTGGATCAACTCTCTGGCGGGCAAAAACAGCTGGTAGGCCTGGCCCAGTCGCTGATTCGCGCGCCCTCCTTATTATTATTGGATGAACCCTTAAGCGCTCTGGATCTGAACCATCAATTTCACGTCATGAGTCTGGTGGCTCAGGAAACGCGTCGGCGTAATATTGTTACCGTAGTCGTGGTCCACGATATCAATACCGCACTGCGTCATGGGGATCACATCCTGATGCTGAAACAGGGCGAGCTGGTCGCCAATGGCGCGGTTGATGAGGTGATTACGGAAGCCAATCTCGCCACCGTCTACGGTGTAAAAGGCAGAATTGAATTCTGCTCGCGCGGCTATCCCTATACCATTATTGATGGCCTTATCGAACCCCAGGCAAGCTCTTCTTTCTAAACTAACCTCTTCGCGGTGTATCCTCTACACCGCGAAGGCTAACGCTTTAAAATGCCAGAGACGCCTGCACAAAGAACGTTCTCGGTTCGCCGACATATTTCCCGTAGTTATTATCTGTCGAGCGCGTGTAGTAACGCTGATCGAAAAGGTTTTTGACACCGGCGCCCAGCTTCAGATTTGACCATGCAGGTCCCATGTCATATTCACCGCGCATATTCCACACCATATAGCCCGCGATATCACCGTACTGGCCGTCATCGCTCTCCTGCGTGATATAACCATTCCCGGCATCGGATGATCCTGGAGAATGCTGGCGAGATTGTGAATAGCCATCAACGTTCCAGACCCAGTTGCCCGTCGCATAGCGGGAGCCCACCGTCAGTACCTGACGGGAATAGAATGGCAGATCTTTACCCGAAAACTCTCCGCTGACGGATACGGCGCGGGTATAGGTATAGGTCGTGTAGACACTCAGGCCGTCCAGACTATTGGCTAACTCGCTGAGATCATAGTTCAGGGCCAGCTCAACGCCTTCATGCTTAGTGGCGCCTAACGTGGTCCAGCCAATGGTATTGTTGATGTACTGCAGCTGATTATCAAAATCAATGTAGAAGGCGGTCAGCTCAGCTTTGAATAATGAATCGTCATAGCGGGTACCCACTTCATAGGTACGGGCCTTTTCAGGCTGTAGACCTGGAGCCGGCTGCCCATGATTGCCACCGCGCGTCAGCTGAAAATACTGTAAACTCCCGAAAGAGGTATTGGCATTCGCAAATAGTTTCCAGCTATCAGACAGGTGATACATCACGTTGACTGAGGGCAAAGGTTCGCTGTACGATTTTTCTCGGGCAATATCGGCAAAAGAATCATTCACATGCGTACGGATACTTTCATAGCGCAGCCCTGGCGTGATCGTCCAGTTCCCCACGTTTATCGCATCATCAATATAAAACGCATTGGCCGCGGTACCGCCCGAGGTATGCTGATAATAATTGGCTTTGGAATTCGGCGCTGAGGTGGTGGTTGCCGGATCGTACCAGTCAGATCGATACCCTTTTTCATCCGATGTCTCATTCAGGTAACGATAACCAAGGGTGACCTCATGAGCCATATCCCAAAACCGGAACAAATGAGAATAAGTAGGCTCGATGGCCCAGGTGGTGTAGTGACGCGGGGCTGCCGCCAGGCGACTCTGTCCTTCCTGCGCCCCGGTGCCATCGGTCTGAATATCGCTGGTCCGGAAACTTTTGGTGAAATAGGTCAGCACTTCAAACTGGCTATCCTCTTCCTGATGGCGATATTTGAAAGACATATCCTGACGGCGGCCCGCAAACTGATCGAACGGCCGAACAGACTGGAAGGGATTTTGCTGGTACTGTTCTTTCGTCAGACCGCCTGGCATACCTGCTGCGGCATTATAATAATGAAAGTTACCGGTCAGTTCGTCCTTAGGGGTGAAACGATAACGCGTTTTCAGCATAAAATCGTCAATATCGGTATTGTCATTGCTTTCTCTGTATCCCTGCCCGTGCAGACCAGAATAAAGCAACTCGGCCCCCAGACCATTCTCCGCCGTTCCACCAACGGAAGCGCTGGTCAACGTTTTTAACCCACCGTGGGACGCCCCTTCCGTTTGCGCGCTCACCGCGCCGCCGAACGCCTCCGGGATATCCTTCGAGACAAAGTTAATCACTCCGCCGACGTTCTGCGGTCCATAGCGGACGGCGCTACCACCACGAATAACATCAATGGATTGAATGTTTCCCATTGAGAGGGGAGCCATTGACAGCTGAGGTTGGCCATAAGGGGCAACAGAGAGCGGCACGCCGTCCATCATGATCGTTGAGCGAGGAGAAAGACGCGAGGTCAGTCCGCGAACGCCAACGTTCAATGACACATCGCTACCGCCGGTCCCGTTATTCTCCTGAACCTGTACGCCAGGAATACCGCGTAGTGCTTCAGAAATCGTCTCTCCGCCTTTTTCCTTTACCTGCTGCTCCGTCACAATGGTTCTGGCACCAGCATGATCGAGAACAATAGTGTCGTAATCCGGTGAATCAAGCCAGTTACCCACAACCGTCAGTGTATCCGTACGATCGGTTGATGAAGCGTTATCATTTTTATCAGCAGCCCAGGTCGGTAGCGCTAAAACAATAGCAGTCGCAAGCAACGAGTGCCGGAAGTGACCAGACATCAAGAAGATCCCCTGTAAAAGAACACAATTTGAATTATGAACGATTTGCATTATGAGAAGCGGAATGATAATAGTTAGCAATACATAGAAATGTAAACTAATTTTTAAGAACCGAATGTTGTTTTACACCCCAGACAACCAGGCTGGGCTGTCTCACGGCTACGGGTATACGGATTAAGCAAATGAGACAGCAATTTTTGTGGCGTAGGGTATTAGGTTGTCTGCTTTTACTGTCGGCTGCGAACCTGCAGGCATCTCCGGTCACGGTGACCGATATTGCCGGGCGGGAGGTCACACTTCAGCAGCCGGCAAAAAGGGTGATTCTGGCGGACGCCCGGGCGATTCAGGCGTTACAGATTGTGCATCCGCAGAATCCGTTTGCTCAGCTTATTGCCTGGGATAACACCCTCAAAACCAAAGCGCCGGACTTGTACTCACTTTATCTGGCAAAATACCCCCAGCTAAAACAGCTGCCGATGCTCGAAAATGCGTATCTCACTGATTTTAGTGTTGAACGCGCCGCTCAGATGCATCCCGATCTGATCATTTTCGACTTTGGCGTAGTGAGTAAACTAAAAGAAAGCCGCGTGCTGGATCAGCTTGCGGCGATAGGCATTCCGGTATTATTTATCGACTTTCGCCTACGCCCGCTCACCAACAGCATCACCAGTATCAGGCTTCTTGGTAAAGTACTGGGTGATGAGCAGCACAGCGAAGCCTGGGCTCGTTTCTATGAAGAGCGGCTCAAGCTGATACGTCAGCGTACCGCAGGGTTAAATGAAAAAGAAAAGCCGTTAGTCTTTATTGAACGCCATGCCGGCATGACCGGCGATGAATGCTGTTTTACCTACGGTAAAGGAAGCTTCGGCGAGTTCATTGCGACTGCTGGCGGCATTAACGTCGGCAGCGCATTGTTTGCCGGGAAAAACGGTACCATGAGCCTGGAGCAGCTTATTACTTCAAACCCATCCTACTACATCATGACGGGCGCAGACTGGAGTAGTAATTTCCAACAAAGTATCGGTATTCCTCTGGGCTATGATGCTGATACGAAAGTAACTGAACAGCGATTGGATCACCTGATCAAACGCACAGGAATAGAAACGCTTGATGCGATGCAAAATAAACGGGTGCTGGCGATTTATCATCAGTACTACGATAGTCCCTTGAATATCATGGCTGTTGAAGTTATTGCAAAATTCCTGCATCCGGCCTTATTTGCAGATCTGGATCCGGAAACAGATATTGAGAATATTCATAAGAACGTATTGAATTTCCCTTATTCCGGCACATTCTGGCTCCAGGCCAAATAGTCATCAATTAATGGTAACGCCATATACATGCAGTATATGGCGCTCCCCTGCTGTCTATGCCTTGTTTTCATTCAACGCACGAAGCCGACGCCGGGCCATACATCAAAAAAGCGGAATGGTTAAAAGGCGCCCGGAAGAGAGGACGGCCCTCATTCAGAAACTGGCGCTTATTTAAACGCAACACGATGTCTGGCGACCGGAAAACGAATGGCTATTTCTTCGTCACATCTTGCATATCGAATGCCTTCACAACCTGTGCCGCCGCGGCGAAGTCCGGGCTGAGCGGGTGGTCGCTATCCATAAATTTCACCTGGCGTCTGAGCGCATCGTATAACACGCTGGTCGGCTGCGACATGGTGAAACCGTTTTTCTTCTGCTTACGCAAATCAATCGCCTGTGCGTCATGGACCAGTAAAATGCCCAAAAGCTGATAGCTGTTATCGATTTGTCTCTGCAGACGCTGCGCGACCTCTGGTGCATTCGTCCCGATGTCTTCAATATCGCCCGCAACCGGCATGTAATCCAGCGATACCGGCATCGCCAGCGCTTTATTGCGCATCGCCAGCGACATCACCGGTTTTTCCATCGCCCCAAAGGCATGAACGGTATTCTCCGTGCCGAGAAAACGTGTAAGCCCGGTAAATGATGGATTATTTAGTTTTACGACCTGCTGAGCATTGGCCAACGAGTTGTGGGCCAGCGCCAGGCTGAGCTGTTCGAAGGAGATAACCCATGGCAAGGGCTCAAAGTTGGCGGTTGGCAATACGGCACCTTTCACCCCATCTTGATCCACATAGCCCAGACGATCCTGCGGGCGGTCCGATGGCGCGGCAACGTCGATAGCGACACCGGGGTTGTCATCCGAACTATTGAGCTGTATCAGTAGCTGGTCATAGGCCAGCTGATAGCTGCGCTGTAGTTCGGCAAGTAAATAGACACCGGAACGGAAGCTCAGCGGGTCCTGCAACGGACGGCTGTCGTCATGTTCCCACAAGCTGGAGCCCGCCAGCAGGGTGCGCAGGTGTTGACCCATCGCCACCACTTCAGGGTAGGAACGCAAGGCCAGAGTATTTTCAAGGAAAGGAGAAACGTTACCGTTCAACGCTTCAAGGCTGGTGGCATAAATCAAGGAATTAAGGGGCAGCAGATGAGCCAGGAAATTCAGCGCCAGCGCGGCGCTGGCCGCAGAATACGCATTCGAACTTAAAATGGCTAATGCGTCTTTGGCATAAGGGACAACAACCGACGTTTTGCTATGGTCCAGTGCGAGTTGTGCCGGAACTTTTTTCCCCTGATAGTACACGTCGCCTTCGCCTATCATCGCCAGGCCGATATGGCTGATAACCGTAATGTCCCCCTCGCCGATTGAACCATCACACGGGATAAGCGGCGTGATGCCCTTATTGAGAAAGCTGACATAGGCGTCGATGACTTCAGGCTGCACGCCACCGCCGCCGGTTAACAAGGTATTTAAGCGGGTAACCATTGTCGCACGAGCCGCACGCTGGCTCATTGGTTCACCGATGCCCCCCGAATGGGCGTGCAGCAAGCCAATATTAAATTTCTTTGACGCCGCGATCACTTCATCGGTCAGTTTACCGTGGACATCGACCATCGGACGGTCTTTATTCAAACCGACGCCCACCGTCAGGCCATATATTTTTTGTCCATTCTGCGCCGCCGCAATCAGCACCTGATGCGCTTTTTTTACCCGGTCGGTAGCGGCTGGAGAAATAGCGACCGTTTCGCCATCCGCCACGCTGGCAATAATGGCTGGCGTGATGGTGTGTCCATCGAGAGTGACGGTAGACCTGCTCAGCTGGCTGTAGCTCAGCGTGAGCAAGGCAATCATCGAAAGGGAGAACTTTGCTGGCATAGAGAAAACCCTCTTATTATTGGTGATGCTGTATGAGTCAGGAAATGGATTAATTACTATTTTTATATTTATATCGGTTGGTTAATCTTTTCCTCTGGCCTTCTGACGCTCAATCCTGACTAAAGCAATCATCGCCAGAATACTGGCAATCATGACGTACCACGCCGGGGCGAACCGCGTTCCGGTGTTTTCGGTCAGCCAGGTCAGCACTGCCGGAGCAAAGCCGCCAAAGAGGGTCACCGCAAGGTTGTAAGAAACCGACATCCCGCTGGCGCGAACATCGGTGGGGAAAAGTTCAGACAGCGCCAGAGGAGCCACGCCAACGAACAGCGATACCAGGATACAGAACAGGCTTTGCACCAGAATCAGCGTCCCGGTGGTATGCGAAGCATCAAGCAACAGCAGCAGTGGATAGCTGCAGATGAGCAACAAGCCGGCCCCCACCATCAGTAACTTATGCGAGCCGATACGATCGGAATAGCTGCCTGCGACAACACAGCCCACCACCATAAAGCAGTTACCAATCAGCGCCGCGAGGAAGGCCTGGTGGCTCTCAAAATGCAGCTGACGTTGGACATAAATCGGCATGAAGATGATCAACGAGTAGACGCTAACGGCCCACAGAACAGACAGACCGGTACCGAGTAATACCGCGTTGCTGTGCGTTTTAAACAGCTGTAGCAGCGGCATCACCGGTTGGATCTTCTCTGCCTGACGGCGGGCCTGTTCTTGAACAAATAGCGGCGTCTCCTCCAGCGTTTTACGCATCCACAAACCAATTGGCGCGATAGACAGACCGATAATAAACGGTATGCGCCAGCCCCAATCGCCAATCTGTTCATGGCTGAGGGTCAACGTCACCACGGTGGCGACCAGCGCGCCAAAGATGTTGGAGATCCCCATGCTGGCCTGTAGCCAGGAGGCATACTGGCCCTTCTTTTCGGCCGGAGCATGCTCGACCAAAAAGGCCGCCGCGCCGCCCACTTCCCCTCCAGCGGAGAAGCCTTGCAATACCCGGCCACACAGAATCAACAGCGGCGCGCCAATGCCAATGGCGCTATAGGGTGGCGCAAACGCAATGATGGCGGTTCCCACGGCCATCGTCATAATTGTCAGCGTCAGCGCGGCCTTGCGCCCTACCCGATCGCCATAGACCCCGATAGCCAGCGCCCCCAGAGGACGGATCACAAAACCGAGCCCAAACGCTAAAAAGGCTTCGAACAACTGCGCCCCGGCATCGGCTTGATGAAAGAAGTTCTGCGCGATGTAGACGGCAAAAAAGGCATAGATGGAAAAGTCGTACCATTCCAGCGCATTACCGATTGATGCAGCCGCAATCGCTTTATAGCCCTTATTGCGTTGTCCCGGTACGGACTGACACACCCGAGCGGTCAAGGGAGAAATCGTGCTTTTTGTCATAATGACCTCATACGCAAGGCTAGATGGCCGACGATAAATTAATATAAGGAATTGATTTTTCTTTTATTTCATCCAGAGATTCCTGATATCCCGCATCGGCATAGCGCATCACGCCGGTACTGGTATCATTGGTCATGGCGAGCTGCAGGCGCTGGGCCGCGGCATCTGAGCCATCGGCCACCACCGTCACTCCGGAGCTGGTCATATAACCGCTATATCCACCGCCGCCGGAATGAATAGCCACCAGATCCGCCATTGAGGCGCAATTCACCAGAGCATTGAGTAGCGGCCAGTCGGCGATGGCATCTGAGCCATCTTTCATCTTTTCAGTCATAATGTTGGGATGGGCCATTGCCCCCGCATCCAGATGGTCACGGGTGAAGGCAATCGGCCCGCTCAGACGGCCATCGGCAACCATGCGGTTCACCTCCAGCGCCAGTTCCGTTCGCTCGCCATGGCCAAGCCATGCGATTCGCGCGGGTAAACCTTCGAACGGCACTTTCTCACGGGCCAGACGGATCCAGTTGCTGACAATTTTGTTATTGGCAAAACGATCTAATAAATAGTTATCGATGAGCCTGATGTCATCGCTGTTATTGGACAAGGCGATCCAGCGGAATGGTCCGATAGCGCGGCAGAACAGCGGGCGCAGGAAGGCCTCGGTAAAAATGGGGATCTCAAAGGCGCGTTCGACGCCGCCTTGATGGGCGTGGGTGCGGATAAGATTGCCGTTATCAAACACCACGGCGCCTTTATCCATAAACCCCAGCATGGCGGTGACATGCTGGACGATCGAACGACGGCTGGCATCCATCAACACATCAATATCGTTCTCCCGCTGGGCGGCAGCCTGTTCCGGCGAGTAACCTGAAGGCACATAGCCGTACACTAAATCATGGGCAGCGGTCTGGTCGGTGACGATATCGGGGATGATACCTTTCGCCAAAATAGCAGGATAAACATCGGCAGCGTTGGCAAGCAAACCGACTGAAATGGGTTGGCGATCGTGCTGCGCATTGCGAATGAGCGTCAGCGCATGTTCAAGGTCCTGCGCCTGATACTGCAGAA
Source organism: Klebsiella sp. NPDC088457 (assembly GCF_044900465.1). Classification (NCBI taxonomy): domain Bacteria; kingdom Pseudomonadati; phylum Pseudomonadota; class Gammaproteobacteria; order Enterobacterales; family Enterobacteriaceae; genus Klebsiella; species Klebsiella sp. NPDC088457. Next base: position 20,328 of record NZ_JBJDNH010000038.1, read on the forward strand.
AGCCGTTTTTCAAGCGCTTGTCGATACTCTTTTGGTTGACCTCTACCGTGAGAATAGCCGCTCTGGCCATGGTACCTGCCAACGGTTGAGCCCCGCCCATCCCCCCCAGACCGGCGGTAAGGATAAAGCGCCCGGCCAGGTCATTATCAAAGTGCCGTTCCGCAATGCGTGAGAAAATCTCATAGGTACCCTGAATGACGCCTTGTGAACCGATGTATTGCCAGTCGCCGGCGGTTAAGCCCCCCCAACAGATCAGATTGGCCTTTTCCCAACGATAAAAATTGTCCGCTTTGGCCCACTGACCGACCATGTTGCAATTGGCCATAATAACCAGCGGTGCGTTGACATGGGTTTGCAGGAGGCCGATCGGCTTGCCGGACTGGACCAGCAGCGTTTGATCTTCACGCATGGTTTGCAGCGCTTGCACAATCGCATCGTGTGAAGGCCAGTCGCGCGCGGCGCGGCCTAATGCGGCATAGACCACCAGTTCGTCAGGTTTTTCCCCGACGGCCAGTACATTTTCCAGCAAACGGAGCAAGGCTTCCTGGCGCCAGCCTAAGCAGCGCAGCTGATTACCTGAAGTCACGCTGAAGGTCCTGGTCATTTTAGGGCTCCTTGCTGAATATGGCTGAACAATTCGATACCCAAAACCTTCTCGACGGGCGGATAAACCGCAGGATCGGTAACCGATGAAGAGAGCGGGATCTGGCTATGGTGCTGGTGAAAAATCACAATTTCGAGGCCCGGTTTAAGCTGCCCTGCGCTGACAGGGTTGCCCTGCATATCCAGGGTGGTAATGATGTCGGGATAGGTGGCAATGCGCTGGCCATGGCTGTCCTCCACCGCCATATGCTCATTCATGACATGTATGCGACGCAGGTTTTCTCCCTGACCCACGTCGATAATGCCGACGTCAAAAGCCTCATCGGTATATTGCAGGGTGGTTTGCGTCACTTTACCGCTACCGATGATCTGCCCCCCGGTGTGGTTGCAAATTGCATCGATCGTCGCGCTGCCGCCCTTTTTACTGGCGGAGATAATGGTTTCGCCAAGAGAGAGGGCCTGGCTGATACCGCCGTGTGCGGCATGCTGGCGCACATAAGAACCACGGATCGGATTACGGCAGCTGGCGATAAAGCCACCGGACATATCCGAGGCTTTACGCAATATGGGGGAGACTTTGGCGGTCGCGCCTTTGACGACGAGCTCAATATAGGCATGACGCTTGCGGTTGCCGCCAACGGCCGCCTGAATCATGGGTTGTGTGCTGGAAGCAAGGCCTAATGACCCCATATCGCCAGTAGGATGGGCGCGCAGGTCCCCCACCGCATCGACCACTTTAGTACCGAGAATAGCGGACGGTAGCCAGCCGTTTAGCGTACTGGACATCCCGTTTTGCCCGATAATCAGCCCATAAATGGGCTCCCCCAGCTCTTTTTGTACCAGCTGGACGGCTTTAACATAGTCGACACCGAGCATTTCCCAGTCGGTCAGTCCCCCAGGCGCACCAATGGCTGCGGCGGTGGCAATCCAGGCACTGTCGGCAACCTCTTCCATCGTGACCAGCTCAGGACGACCAATGGTGACGGCCATTTTGCCCAACTCCAGCCCATGTTCGACCCAACCGCCGCCGCCACAGGCAAACACTGACCCACCCTTCACCGCGGCTTCGACATCAGCCAGCGTTAAAATTCGACCCATTGCTATTCCTCCAGAAGTACAGAACCAGTAATCCGGCCTCAAAGTGCATAATTAATGAATAATCATTGCGGCCTTTGTTCGATACTAGAGGGCACCTGGTCAAAATGTCATATTACTTTTTGGCCACGGCGTATAACAAAATGTTAACGGTCGAAAAATTCAAAGGCGTTGTGCTTGACCAGAAAAGATGTGAAACAACGCTAAAGTGTGAGGGGGATAAAAAACAGGCTATCTCGACCAGTGCACCTGAATAGATTCCAGGGTGGTGATAAATTCCTGAGCTAATCGTGAAAGCGGTTCATACATCCCGTGGATGATGCTAATGGGCGTTTTAGCCGTGGGTGAAATGGGACGAAAGACGACGTTTGTCCATACCGGGCCGCTGGCGGTAATTTCATCAATCAAGGCGATGCCGACCCCCGCCTGAACCAAAGCACAAGCCACGTGAATCTGCTGTGATTCAACGATGGGACGTACAACAATACCTTCATTATTAAAGAGTTGGCGGACAATCTGGCCAATGGGGATATCTGAGCCATAGCCAATAAACGGTTGGCCGACCAAATCCTCCACATTGATAATGTTTTTTGCCGTAAGCGGATGAGTAGCCGGGAGCGCCACCACTAAATGATTCTCATACAGCACCCGGGACTGCACGTTCGGATGACCTTCATGCAGAAAGGCAATCCCTAATTCCACCTGCTGGGTCAGGACTGCCTGAAGTAAAACATCGGGGATCATGGTATGCAAAATCACCCTGGCGTCCGGCAGCGTTCGGTGAAATTTAGCAATGGCATTGGGAATTAAACCCTGCCCAAGGCTCGGGCTACAGGCAATCCTCAGATGCCCCATCCGGTTTTGAATCAGATCTTCTGCGACTTCATTGACCCGCTGCACGCCGAGATAGACCGAGTTGACCTCGATAAACAGATGCCGCGCTTCCGGAGTGGGATAAAGCCGTCCTTTTATACGTTCAAACAGCGATAACCCCAGACGCTGTTCGGTATAGCTGATTAAGCGCGAAACCGCCGGCTGAGAAACATGTAATAGTTTTGCCGCGCCGCTGATTGAACCCGTCAACATAATGGCGCGAAAGACTTCAATTTGTTTGAGATTTAAGCGCATTGCACCCTCAATAAGGTTAACACAATGTTATGCATGAGTGATAAATAAGCATAAGACATAATACATACAGCCCCCCTACACTAGACGCAGACTTTGGAAAAGGGCCCGACTACTCATCGGTCACATATGCATTTTTATGCAAAATTTTCGCTAAAAGTTATAAGGGAGCGTTGGTCATGGCTGTGCAGAAAAAATGGGACATCGTGGTAAAGGGAAACCTGGTCGATGCCGACAGCATCACGCCTGATGGCTGGATAGCTATCGACGAGGGGAAAATTATCGCCACCGGCAGCGGCCAGCCGCCGCAGGCAGAGAGAACCATCGACGCCAGCGGCAAATGGGTCATCCCCGGCGTGATCGATGGGCAGGTACACTCAGGCAGCCAGGCCAATCAGGAGGGACTCGGCCGGGCCTCACGCGCAGCCGCAGCGGGAGGGGTGACGGTGATGGTGGATATGCCTTACGACGACCCTGAGCCCGTTGCCAGCCGCCGCCTGCTGGACAATAAAATTGCTGAAATTGAACGCGACTGCCATGTAGACGTAGCGCTGTTCGGTACGCTCAACCACAAGCAGGGTTTTGACGCAGCGGCAGGGTTGATTGAAGGCGGCGTCTGCGCGTTTAAATTCTCGACTTTCGAGGCGATGCCCGGCCGCTTCCCTCGGGTTGAGGAAGACGACCTGCAGTATGCATTTCAGCTGATCGCCCCAAGCGGTTTAGCCTGCGCGGTACACAACCAGATGCAGGAAATGACGCGCAAAAATATCCAACGCATGATGGCGGAAAACGATACCGGCTGGGACGCATTCATGCGTGCTCACACTCCCCTGATCGAAAACCTGGCGACCGCGCAGCTGTATGAAATTGGCGCGGTAACTGGCGCCCGCGCGCATGCGGTTCACGTTTCGACCTCGCGCGGATTTGAGATTTATAAAATGTACAAAAATGCCGGCTATCCGGTCTCTATCGAAACCTGCGTTCAGTATCTGATGCTTAACCATGAAGAACACACTTTAAGGCTAGGGGCAAAAACCAAACATTACCCCCCTATTCGGCCAAAATCCGAGTCCGAACGATTATGGGTCCATATTGCGCAAGGGGATTGTACATTTGTCTCTTCTGACCACGTCAGCTGGGGACTGGAGCGTAAAAGCGATGCGAATATTTTCAAAAACGCCTCCGGCGGACCGGGACTGGAAACGTTATTACCTGCGCTGTGGACCGGATGTGAGCAGCGCGGGATTTCGCCCACCACGGTTGTTCAGCTGTTGTGTCGCAATCCGGCACAACACTTCCTGCTGGATGACCGTAAGGGGTCATTTGCTACCGGGAAGGATGCCGATTTCGTCATTCTGAATCCTGAAAGCTATCGTTTCGATCCCTCTGGCAGCCTGTCGGCGGTGACCTGGAGCTCATTCGCCGGCATGGCGTTTACCGTGCGCATTGAACAGACATGGTGCCGCGGTATGCAGGTCTTTCACCACGGCAAAATCGTCAATCAGGCCGGCGATGGCCAGTTCCTCCGCCCACGCCGGGTCGCCTAAAGAAGAGAACATCATGACAACACCACACCATGAAATCGTCCACGATCGCGATCTCATTAATTCCGCCCGCCTGTGGGCCAACGCCAATACGTTAGCAACCATTACGCTACCGAATGTGCCATGGACCCGCCGGGCCTTTACGCCGTTATTCAGCGAAGGCCGCCAGTGGTTAAAGCTCAAAATGGAGCAAGCCGGCCTGAGCGTCGCTCTTGATGCGGGGGGTAACCTGATCGGTCGCCGGGCCGGGCGACGCCCTGACCTGCCACCGCTGGTAATCGGTTCTCATAGTGATACCGTGGTTGGCGGCGGACGTTATGATGGCATTATCGGTGTCCTGGCCGGCATCGAGATCGCATTCAGCCTCCAGGAGCGGGGGATACAGCTTGAACATCCGCTGGAAGTGATCGATTTCTTGTCGGAAGAGCCGAGTGATTACGGTATTTCCTGCGTTGGCAGCCGCGCTTTTTCCGGATCGCTCGATAGCGGCATGCTAGCGTCTAAAAACCATGCCGGAGAAACGTTGGCGGAGGCGATGGTACGGGTTGGCGCGAAACCCGAGCTATTAACGGCGCCGATACGTACCTCAGGCAGCACGGCGGCATATATTGAACTGCACATTGAGCAAGGTCCGCTACTGGAAAACGCGGACCTACCCATTGGCGTAGTGACGCATATCGTGGGGATCCGCCGCGTGCGGATACTGGTGCACGGCCAGCCGGACCATTCCGGCACCACGCCGATGGATGTACGCCGGGATGCTTTAGTCGGCGCCGCACAGGTGATAACTCTGGTACATCAGGCGGCTAGCGCCCGAAGCGGCAACCCGCACTACGTCGTGGCAACGATTGGCCGTATCGCGATGACTCCGAACGCGCCCAACGCGGTTCCCGGCTGGGTTGAACTGATGCTTGAAGTCCGCAGCGACAGCCAGCAGGTTCTGGACACTTTCCCTGAAGACATCATGCAAACGGGTGAATCATCGCTGGCAAGCCTGGGTCTATCCGCCACGCTGGAGCATGTGAGCCGCGCCAGCCCGACGCCTTGCTCCGATATCGTGATGCAGGCGATAGCAGAAGCCGCGGGCCGTTTACAGCTCGCGTATCGACATCTGCCAAGCGGTGCAGGCCACGACGCCGTCTATGTTGCGCCGACGGGTCCGGTAGGGATGGTCTTTATCCCGTGCCTGGCCGGGCGAAGTCATTGCCCGGAAGAATCGATTACCGAACAACAGCTGGCGAATGGCGCAGCGGTCGTCGCGCAAACTCTGATGAATCTGGATCGTCGCCTGGCAGGCTAATTCGCTCCGTTCCCCAGCCGAAGGAGGTACGCCAGTATCTCCTTTATTATTCATGATGATCCATCGGCACAGCGAGGTATCTGGCGATATCCTGACTTTGCGCCGGTTTTGCTGGCATCTCCTGACCTTATCCCCCCTTGCCTGTAGATTGCGGCCGCCGACAAATTTATACTTGGCGCACAATTTTAACCCTAAGGCCTGGACATGAAGTTATCTTCCCCACTAAACAAACGCGGCGTAACGCCGGCTAAAGCGATGGTCGCCGCGATCAGCGGTTATGCAATGGATGGCTTTGATCTGCTGATCCTGGGTTTCATGCTGCCCGCCATCAGCGCTTCACTGGCGCTCAGCGCCTCTCAGGCAGGTTCCCTCGTCACCTGGACGCTGGTTGGCGCGGTACTGGGCGGGATTTTTTTCGGCCATCTCAGCGATCGCCTGGGGCGTATTCGCGTCCTGACCTTCACGATTCTGATGTTCTCGGTCTTTACCGGCCTCTGTGCGGTCGCGCAGGGCTACTGGGATCTGCTGGCCTATCGTACCCTTGCCGGGATGGGGTTAGGCGGTGAGTTCGGCATCGGTATGGCGTTGATTGCCGAAGTCTGGCCCGCCAGTAAACGCAATCGCGCCTCGGCATGGGTCGGCATCGGCTGGCAGCTTGGCGTGCTGCTTGCCGCTTTTATCACCCCTCTTCTGCTGGATATCATCGGCTGGCGCGGGATGTTCCTGGTCGGGCTGCTGCCCGCTCTGGTCTCATTTGCCATCCGCCGCGGCATGGGGGAACCCGACGCGTTTACCAAAGATATCGCGGTCACCCAGGAGGTCTCCTTCGCGACCCGTCTCAGGATGCTGTTCGCCGACCGCACCACCTCGAAGGCCAGTATCGGGATCCTCATTCTGTGTTCGGTGCAGAATTTTGGCTACTACGGCCTGATGATCTGGATGCCCAGCTATCTGTCCTCCAGTTTTGGCTTTTCTCTCACCAAATCCGGGCTCTGGACAGCGGTCACCGTAGTGGGAATGACCTTCGGCATCTGGCTGTTTGGCGTGCTGGCGGATCGCTTCTCGCGCTGGAAAATCTTCCTGATTTATCAGGTGGGCGCCGTGGTGATGGTGATTATCTACGCTCAGTTGCGCGATCCGACCATCATGCTGTTTACCGGGGCGGTTATGGGGATGTTTGTGAACGGGATGATCGGCGGTTACGGGGCGCTGATCTCGGATACCTATCCGCTCAAAGTGCGCGCTACTGCGCAAAACGTCCTGTTTAACCTGGGGCGCGGCGTCGGCGGCTTTGGCCCGCTGGTGATTGGGCTGTTCGTCAGCCACTGGTCCTTTAGCGCGGCCATCACGCTGCTGGCCCTGCTGTACCTGCTGGATATTTTCGCCACCCTGTTCCTGCTGCCGAAAAAACAGGGCAGCGAAGATGCGCTGGGGGCGATAGGCTAACGGGGGTTATCGCTTCGAAGCCGGCGTTCCCGCCGCGTCAAAATAACAAAGCCCGGGGTTTCCCGGGCTTTGCACAACAGATAACGGTTAGTAGTAGGCTTTCAGCGTTCGCTGGCAGAGCATCGAACGGACGCAATCATCGGCGGTAAAGCGGACGATACCGACCATTTCGTCTTCCTCAAAACGCGCCAGCGCATCGACCAGGCCGGACTTCACGCCAGAGGGTAAATCACACTGGGTAATGTCGCCGTTGACGATGACCGTCACGTTCTCCCCGAGGCGGGTCAAAAACATTTTCATTTGCGCTGCCGTCACGTTCTGCGCCTCGTCCAGAATCACGACGGCATTTTCAAATGTACGTCCGCGCATATAGGCGAACGGCGCGATTTCCACCTTGCCGATTTCCGGCCGCAGGCAGTATTGCATAAAGGAAGCGCCCAACCTCTTCACCAGCACATCATAAACCGGGCGGAAATAGGGAGCGAACTTCTCGGCGATATCTCCCGGTAAGAAGCCGAGATCTTCGTCGGCTTGCAATACGGGACGGGTAACAATAATCCTGTCCACATCCTTATGTACCAGGGCTTCGGCCGCTTTCGCCGCACTAATCCAGGTTTTCCCGCACCCGGCTTCGCCCGTAGCAAAAATCAGCTGTTTATTGTCGATGGCATGCAAATAATGCGCCTGAGCGTCATTGCGCGCCTCAATTGGAGAAGTATCACGGCTGTCCCGCGCCATGCCAATTGCTTCTACGCCACTCATTTGCACAAGCGATGTGACCGATTCTTCTTCGCGTTGCTTATGGCTGCGCGAATCGCGTCTCAGCACACGTTTTGCCTCACGACGAGCTTTGATCACTGCTTTTTGTCTTCCCATGGATAGCACCTTGCGTTGTTGGTTTACATCACACGCGTCAGCATCGACGCGATTATGCGCACAAACGATTGAGGTTTGGCTTCCTTTTAAGCCATTGCTTGCCTGTTGAATTGACAATGAGTCACGGCTACGCGCACCGCGTACCCTGTCAGGGTTCGGTTGTTCTGTGGTGGTGGAGGGAGGTGAATTTACGCTGACGAAGTCGCTGCCGGAGGTGTGTCCTCCGCGCTGAAGAGTGCGGTGTGTTGTTTTGCGTTGTCCGGTACAGGACCCTACCATTCGCGATCTCCATAGTGAAACGACATCACTGCCGGGAACTACCGCGTCTGTAATAAGTACATCAAAAAATATTCTTAATGCAACTTATTTTTTACACAAGCGCAACAAATAATTCCCCGAACAGCTGAAGAGAGTTTCCGTCATTTAGATTACAGAAAAATAACACAAGGCAGGAAATACAAAAAAAGAATGGAAAAACAGCAGAAAACGCCCTGCCCTTACGGGCAGGGTACGTCAGGCTTCGAGCAAAGACTGAGCCAGATAGCGCTGGTTATCGATGACACCGGGCAATACAAAGAAGTAGCCGCCGCCGATCGGTTTGACATACTCTTCCAGCGCCTCGCCGTTAAGGCGTTTTTGCACCGTCAGGAAACCTTTCTCCAGATCGTGCTGATAGCAGACAAACAGCAGTCCCATATCCAGCTGCCCGGAGTTGGTTACCCCCAGGGAATAGCTGTAGCCGCGGCGCATCATCAGGCTCGACTGCGTCTGCGGCGTGCGCGGATTGGCCAGACGGATATGGCTATCCAGCGCGATAATGTCGCCGTCCGGATCCTTGCTGTAATCCGGCACATCGTGCTCGTGCTGCATGCCCAGCGGCGCGCCGCTGTGTTTATCCCGACCAAAAATGGTCTGCTGCTCTTTCAGCGGCGTGCGATCCCAGAACTCGACGTGAAACTGGATGATACGCGCCGCCTGATAGCTGCCGCCGGTCGCCCACGCGGGTTCGCCCTGGCCAGCGGTAACCCACACCACCTCATCCATCAGCGCCTTATCGGTGCTGACGGGGTTTGCGGTGCCGTCCTTAAAGCCCAGCAGGTTAACCGGCGTCTCTTTGCCTTTACTGCGCGCGGCGCTATCGGAGATAAAGCCTTCGCGTTTCCAGCGCACGCTGAGGAGATCCGGGGTGTGTTTAATCACATCGCGCAGCGCGTGAATCACCGTATCCTGCGTATTGGCGCAAATTTGTAACAGCAGATCGCCATGGCAGAGCGCGGCGTCCAGCGCATCGTTGGGAAAGCGCGTCATTTTTTGCAGCTTTTTCGGCGCCTTGTCGGCTAACCCGTAGCGTTCATCGAACAGCGAATGGCCGACCGAGACGGTAACGGTCAGATTATCCGGGGAAATCCACGGTCCGAGAATCCCCGAATCCATTGGCGGCAGCCGCGGATTCGGCGTATCCGGCGCCGGACCGCCTTTGGTCAGAAAAGCAATCCGCTGGGTCAGCAGACGAAACAGACGCTCCAGATCCGCTTTATCGCTGGCCAGTACATCGAAGGCCACCAGCATCATCGATGCCTGCTGCGGCGTTAGCACGCCGGCCTGATGCTGGCCGTAAAAAGGCTGCGCCTCGCTGCGCGCATCCGGCGACAACACGCCTGGAGAGCTGTTACCTTTCGCCGCGTGCGCCACCGGACAGCCGCCGGTAATGGCCAGCGCGCCGCCAAGCGCGCCGATCCCTTTTAATAACCGACGACGTGAAGGTTCATTCACGTCGCGTTGCTTCTGTTGTGCCATCGACTTAGTCCAGCCCGAGGATCCCGCGCAGCTGAGCCAGATCTTCCGCCAGCGTGGTGATCGGCCCTTTAAGCGCGTTGCGGTCCGCATCCGTCAGCTTGTCGTAGGTCTCGAAGCCGTCTTTGGTGCGGTATTTACTGAGGATGCCGTCAACTTTCTTGAAGTTAGCGTCAATTTTCGCCAGCAGCGCGCTGTTCTCTTTTTGCAGTTGCGGACGCAGCAGGTCGACAATCTTCTGTGCGCCGTCGATGTTGGCCTGGAAGTCCCACAGGTCGGTATGGCTGTAGCGATCTTCTTCGCCGCTGATTTTGCTGGCCGCCACTTCTTCGATCAGGCCGGCGGCGCCGCCTACCACTTTAGACGGCGGGAACGCCAGCTCGCTGATGCGTTTTTGCAGCTCAAGCACATCGCTGTTCAGCTGCTCGGCATACTGGTCCATCCCTTTGACGCTGTTGTCGCCAAACAGGGCTTTTTCCAGACGGTGGAAGCCGGTGAATTTCGGGTCTTCGGCTTTTTTCTCATAATCGTCTTCACGGGCATCGATGCTGCCGTCAAGGTCAGAGAACAGCTCAGCGATAGGCTCGATACGTTCGTAGTGCTGACGCGTCGGGGCATACAGCGCTTTCGCTTTTTCGATATCGCCCGCTTTCACCGCGTCGGTGAAGGCTTTCGTACCGCTGACCAGCTGCGCGGTTTCCGCCGTCACGTAGGTTTTATAAGCGGTAATCGCCTCGCCGAGGCTCAACAGCGCATTGGCTTTCGCCGCATCTTTGGTCGCCGCGCCGGTCACAATCAGCTTCCCTTTCGGGTTGGTCAGCAGCCCGCAGGTCATGTCGTATTCGCCCGGCTGCAGGTTAGCGGTCAGCTTTTGCGTAAAGCCAGGGGCGATGTTTTCGCGCTCTTCCACCACCATCACGCCCTTGAGGATTTCCCACTCCAGCGCTTTCTGACTGTGGTTCTGAATAATGAACTGTGTTTTACCCGCTTTCACGGTCACGTTCATCGGCTCACACTGTTTGTCGTTAACGGTGACTTTTACCTGCGGGATATCCGCAGCCTGAGCGCAAAAGGCAGAGCTGAACAACGCTGCGACGGCAAACTGCAGCGCATTACGGCGAAAATGAGTCATCATGATCATCCCTTTCGGTAAGTATGTTGTAACGATGTATCCTGCGCCACCCTACTTAAGCGGGGCGGTACGCGAGGTGGCTGTATTGCTACGTGGCGGCAGCGCGAACAGCACCAGCGCCGGAATCAAATAGATAAAGTACACCGCCACTTCACTGATGGTCGGCGTTTCCTGATAACCGAAGATCCCTTCCAGCAGGGTCCCAAAGAGGGTATGCGTCGACAGCACGCCGCTCAGGTCAAAGGCAACGTCCTGGAAGTGGTTCCACAGCCCGGCCTCATGGAATGCGCGAATCGCCCCGGCGGCCAGCCCGGCCGCCACCAGCAGAATGAACAGGCTGGTCCATTTAAAGAACACGGCGAGATTGAGACGAATACCGCCCCAGTACAGCAGAAAACCGAGGACGATGGCCGTCGCCAGACCCAGCATCGCGCCAAGCGGCGGCCAGATGCCAACGTCCTGCTGGAATGCCGCCAGCAGGAAAAACACCGACTCCAGCCCTTCCCGCGCCACGGCGAAAAAGACCATCATCACCAGCGCCCAGCCGTGATGATTGCCGCGTTGCAGCGCGTTATCGACCGCCTGCTCCAGCTGCTGCTTAACGTTGCGGGAAACTTTGCGCATCCAGAATACCATCCACGTCAGGATGCAGACCGCCACCAGCGCCACGATGCCTTCGAACAGCTCCTGTTCGCGCTGGGGAAATTCGCCGGTGGTTTCATTGATAAAGATCCCCAGCCCCAGGCACAGCGCCGCCGCCAGAATCACCCCGATCCACATGACGCCAATCCAGCGGCCACGCTGGGTGCGTTTGAGGTAGCTGGCAATCAGGCTGACGATCAGCGCCGCTTCCAGACCTTCGCGTAACATAATGAGAAATGGAACAAACATGCCGACACCCTTCAATGTGAATCGCAGTCAATGGATGCAAAGATAGGTAAATATTTCTGATAGTGATTATCATTACAATAATGAGAAACACAAGTGAAATGTAGAGAGAATGGTGACGAGTTGTAAATTAATCGCTGCAAAATAATTACTTATGGGATTATCTGCCTGCCGCGTCATTGAGCGGCAGCAACAACGGTTTTTTCGCCGCAGATATTTACCGGACGTAGCGGCTATGGCTAAATAGCGGCCTTATTGACCTTTGAAATGAACAACATGACACAATTCTTGCACTTCCTGCTGGCGCTGGCGGTTATTCTCGGCCTTGCCTGGCTCGCCAGCTATGACCGACAAAAAATCCGTATTCGCTATATTATCCAGTTAATTATTATTGAAATTATCCTGGCATTCTTTTTTCTCCACGCCGAAAGCGGCCTGTGGATAGTTAAAAATATCTCAAACTTTTTCACCTCTTTGCTGGGCTTTGCCGCCGAGGGCAGCAATTTTGTATTTGGCGGCATGAGCGAAAAAGGGCTGGCGTTTATTTTCCTCGGCGTGCTGTGCCCGATTGTGTTTATCTCGGCGCTGATCGGTATTCTCCAGCACTGGCGTATTCTGCCGATTTTTATCCGCGCGATCGGCACCCTGCTGTCCAAAGTTAACGGCATGGGCAAGCTCGAGTCCTTTAACGCCGTCAGCTCGCTGATCCTTGGGCAGTCGGAGAACTTTATCGCTTACAAAGGGGTACTCGGCGACCTCTCCTCTCGCCGTCTGTTCACCATGGCGGCAACCGCTATGTCGACGGTGTCGCTGTCGATTGTCGGCGCCTATATGAGCATGCTCGATGCGAAATATGTGGTGGCGGCGCTAATCCTCAATATGTTCAGTACCTTTATTGTCCTGTCGATTATTAATCCGACGCGCCCGGGTAGCGAAGAAGAGATTAAGCTGGAGAAGCTGCACGAATCACAAAGCTTCTTTGAAATGCTCGGCGAATACATTCTCGCCGGTTTCAAAGTCGCGATGATTATTCTGGCGATGCTGATGGGCTTTATTGCCTTAATCAGCGCCATTAACGCCCTGTTTGCCACGGTATTTGGCCTCAGCTTCCAGCAAATTCTCGGCTATGTCTTTTATCCGCTGGCCTGGCTGATCGGTATTCCGCTGAGCGATGCGCTGAATGCCGGCAGCATTATGGCGACCAAGCTGGTGGCTAATGAATTCGTGGCGATGATCGAGCTGCAAAAAATCGCCGCCGGTATGACCCCGCGCGGGCTGGGTATCCTGTCGGTGTTCCTGGTATCGTTCGCTAACTTCGCCTCAATTGGCATTATTGCCGGAGCGATTAAAGGCCTGAACGAGCAGCAGGGCAATATCGTTTCCCGCTTCGGCCTGCGCCTGGTGTACGGCGCGACGCTGGTCAGCCTGCTTTCCGCCAGCTTTGCCGGGCTGGTGCTGTAAGCGAAACGGCGGGGGAGCCCCGCCATTTTTTCAGAAGTGAACGCAGACCGGCTGGTCAACACGCATCACCGATTCCTGCGCGAAGCGTGATTTGTAGCGATTGCGTAACGCCTCAATGCCCTCTTCGCTGCGGCCGTCTGCGCCATGGATCAGCATCAGCGCTTTGCTTTGCTCGCGGGCAACCGTCCCGTCATTGCCCAGCCACTGCCCGCGGGCGTCAAACACCGTCAACCCCGCGCGAAAGCGCGGCGTCACATCCCGATCGACAAACTGCTGCCACTCCTGAGCGGTAATATCTTTCCCCTCCGGGCGGCTCAGCCCGAAATAGAGGGTAGTCTGAACCATAGCATTTTCCGCCGGGCACGCCGCGGCGGCGGCCGGAACCGGCGCGCTATTTTTTGCCGGCGCCACACAGCCGCCGAGCACGCCTGCCAGCATCAGCGCCAGCGCCCCTTGTCTGAACCTCATTTTGCTATCCTCATTGTTTTTTTGTGCCACGATATCAGCGTATTTTCAGGCAATTAGCAAGAGGGGGAGAAGTTAAGGATCGCTGAGCGGGCCAGTACCTGGCAGTGCCGCTAAGCGAGGATGACTTTTTTCGGTGCTTTGGGCGACCCCACGATAAACCATAAAAAATGCTGGTCACCTTAGGTGACCAGCATGGCGCAGAATATGGGCCTGAAGGAGAAGCGCGGTATTTACTCTGCGGTGACCCGTACCGGCGGAGCCGAGTGATAATGGGCATCCGCTTCGGCGAAACGTTGCTGCATCGCCGCGGACGGCGCTTTACCCAGCAGACTGAAGACCACGATCCCGATGCTGCCGAAGATAAAGCCAGGGATGATTTCGTACAGCCCCAGCCAGCCGAACTGCTTCCAGACAATGACGGTCAGCGCGCCAATCACCATCCCGGCCAGAGCGCCGTTACGCGTCATGCGAGACCACATCACCGAGAACAGGACCACCGGGCCAAACGCGGCGCCAAAGCCCGCCCAGGCATAGCTCACCAGACCCAGGACGCGGTTTTCCGGGTTGGCCGCCAGCGCAATCGCCACCAGCGCCACCACCAGCACCATCATCCGACCGACCCACACCAGCTCTTTCTGGCCGGCGTTTTTACGCAGGAAGGCTTTGTACAGGTCTTCGGTAATCGCGCTTGAACACACCAGCAGCTGGCAGCTCAACGTCGACATCACCGCCGCCAGAATCGCCGACAGCAGGATACCGGCAATCCACGGGTTAAACAGGATTTGTGCCAGTTCGATAAATACGCGTTCTGAGTTCTGGTTGACCGCTCCCGCCAGCGCCGGGTTGTTATTGAACCAGGCGATACCGAAGAAACCGACCGCCACGGCGCCCGCCAGGCAGAGGATCATCCAGGTCATACTGATACGACGCGCATGCACGATGCTATGATGCGAGTCCGCCGCCATAAAGCGCGCCAGGATATGCGGCTGCCCAAAGTAGCCTAACCCCCAGCCCATCAGCGAAATAATCGCCACGAAGTTCAGTCCTTTGAGCATGTCGACGTTTTCAATGCTCTTCTGCTTAATAACCTCCAGCGAATCGCCAAAACCGCCGACGGATATAATGACCATCACCGGCGTCAGGATCAGCGCGAAGATCATCAGGCTGGCCTGAACGGTATCGGTCCAGCTCACCGCGAGGAATCCCCCCACGAAGGTATAAATAATGGTCGCCGCAGCCCCGGCCCACAGAGCAGTTTCATAGCTCATACCAAAAGTGCTTTCAAACAGACGGGCGCCGGCCACAATACCGGAGGCACAATAAATGGTGAAGAACAGCAAAATAACCAGCGCGGAAATAATCCGCAGCACCCGACTGTTATCTTCGAAACGACCGGTGAAATAATCCGGCAGCGTCAGGGCGTTATTATTCGCCTCGGTATGGACGCGCAGACGACCGGCAACCAGTTTCCAGTTAATCCATGCGCCGAGCGTCAGGCCGATGGCGATCCAGCTCTCGGAAATACCGGAGAGAAATATCGCTCCCGGCAATCCCATCAGCAGCCAGCCGCTCATATCAGAGGCCCCGGCGGACAGCGCCGTGACAAATGGCCCCAGGCTCCGCCCGCCAAGAATATAATCATCAAAATTCTTTGTCGATCGCCAGGCAATAAAACCGATCAGTACCATGCCAAAGATATAAATAATAAAAGTCACCAACATGGGGGTGCTAATAGCCATGTAAAATCTCCAGATATTTTTGTCGACAACGTCCTGCTTTGTCATTTTATTCCACTACCGGAACGGGGTAATGGCACAAGGATTGTATTGGGCGACCGTATCCTGACGGAAGCGCTGGCATTTCACAAACGATTTAACACAGCATTTACACTAATTCCCGCCATCACCAAACTTCATTTTGTCATAGGTTGCACTCTCTCACGTTTTTATCGGTTGCACCTGATAAAACTGTTAACTGACGCAGATAAGTACCCTATTGGACAAAGGTTATATTTCGGTGTAACCATCGATTAAATTTAACATTCAGCGCATTTTGCAGCCTGCCGCACAAGTCACGATTAACAAGGTTGCACAAAGTTGCAACATAGTGGATATTTCCACGCAACCGCATAAGAGACCAACGATTGATAACAGGAGTTTTAAGCATGGGCACCACCACCATGGGTGTTAAGCTTGATGACGCGACCCGCGAACGGATTAAATCCGCTGCGAGCCGGATCGACCGCACGCCGCACTGGCTGATTAAACAAGCCATCTTCAACTATCTGGAAAAGCTGGAAAACGACGAGACGCTGCCCGAGCTGCCGGCGCTGCTCTCCGGCGCGGCCAATGAAAGCGATGACGCGGCCAGCCCGGTCGATGAACCGTATCAGCCGTTCCTTGAATTTGCCGAGCAGATCCTGCCGCAGTCGGTGACCCGAGCCGCCATTACCGCCGCTTACCGCCGCGCGGAAACCGACGCCGTGCCGATGCTGCTGGAGCAGGCGCGCCTGCCGCAGCCGCTGGCCGAACAGGCGCATAAGCTGGCTTATCAGCTGGCGGAAAAGCTGCGCAATCAAAAAACCGCCAGCGGCCGCGCGGGGATGGTGCAGAGCCTGCTGCAGGAGTTTTCCCTCTCTTCCCAGGAGGGTGTGGCGCTGATGTGTCTGGCGGAAGCGCTGCTGCGTATTCCGGATAAAGCCACCCGCGATGCCCTGATCCGCGACAAAATCAGCAACGGCAACTGGCAGTCGCATATCGGCCGCAGCCCGTCGCTGTTTGTCAACGCCGCCACCTGGGGCCTGCTGTTTACCGGCAAACTGGTCTCAACCCATAACGAAACCAGCCTGTCGCGCTCGCTGAACCGGATCATCGGCAAAAGCGGCGAGCCGCTGATTCGCAAAGGCGTCGACATGGCGATGCGTTTGATGGGCGAACAGTTCGTCACCGGCGAAACCATCGCCGAAGCGCTGGCAAACGCCCGCAAGCTGGAAGAGAAAGGGTTCCGTTACTCCTACGATATGCTGGGCGAAGCCGCGCTCACCGCCGCCGATGCCCAGGCCTACATGGTCTCCTACCAGCAGGCCATCCACGCGATTGGTAAAGCCTCTAACGGCCGCGGCATCTATGAAGGCCCGGGTATTTCCATCAAGCTTTCCGCTCTCCATCCACGCTACAGCCGCGCGCAGTATGACCGGGTGATGGAAGAACTGTACCCGCGCCTGAAATCGTTAACCCTGCTGGCACGTCAGTACGACATCGGGATCAATATCGACGCCGAAGAGGCGGATCGTCTGGAGATCTCCCTCGATCTGCTGGAGAAGCTGTGCTTTGAGCCCGAGCTGGCCGGCTGGAACGGCATTGGCTTCGTTATTCAGGCCTACCAGAAACGCTGCCCGTTCGTCATTGATTCCCTGATTGACCTCGCCACCCGCAGCCGTCGTCGCCTG
Source organism: Klebsiella sp. NPDC088457 (assembly GCF_044900465.1). Lineage (NCBI taxonomy): Bacteria > Pseudomonadati > Pseudomonadota > Gammaproteobacteria > Enterobacterales > Enterobacteriaceae > Klebsiella > Klebsiella sp. NPDC088457. The sequence goes on from NZ_JBJDNH010000038.1 coordinate 37,508, forward strand.
ATGATCCGTCTGGTTAAAGGCGCCTACTGGGATAGCGAAATCAAACGCGCGCAGATGGACGGACTGGAAGGCTACCCGGTGTATACCCGCAAGGTGTACACCGACGTCTCCTACCTCGCCTGCGCGAAGAAACTGCTGGCGGTGCCGAGCCTGATTTATCCGCAGTTCGCCACTCACAACGCCCACACCCTCGCGGCGATTTACCAGCTCGCCGGGCAAAACTACTATCCGGGTCAGTACGAATTCCAGTGCCTGCATGGCATGGGCGAACCGCTGTATGAGCAGGTGGTGGGTAAAGTAGCCGATGGCAAACTGAACCGCCCATGCCGGATCTACGCGCCGGTGGGCACCCACGAAACGCTGCTGGCGTACCTGGTGCGTCGTCTGCTGGAAAACGGGGCCAACACCTCCTTCGTCAACCGGATTGCCGATACCACGCTGCCGCTGGATGAACTGGTCGCCGACCCGGTCGCCGCGGTGGAAAAACTGGCCCGCCAGGAGGGTCAGGCCGGTCTGCCGCATCCGAAGATTCCGCTGCCGCGCGATCTGTACGGTGCGGGCCGCAGCAACTCCGCGGGTCTGGATCTGGCCAACGAACATCGTCTGGCCTCCCTCTCCTCCTCGTTGCTGAACAGCGCGTTGCATAAATGGCAGGCGCTGCCGGTGCTGGAGCATCCGGTTATCGCAGGTGAGCTGCAGACGGTGGTTAACCCGGCCGAGCCCAAAGATATCGTCGGTCACGTGCGTGAGACCAGCGAGCAAGAAGTCGAGCTGGCGCTGACCAGCGCGGTCAATAATGCCCCGATCTGGTTCGCCACCCCGCCGCAGGAACGTGCCGCGATCCTTGAACGCGCCGCGGTTCTGATGGAAGACCAGACCCAGACGCTGATCGGCATACTGGTGCGTGAGGCCGGTAAAACCTTCAGTAACGCCATCGCCGAAGTGCGCGAAGCGGTCGACTTCCTGCACTACTACGCCGGTCAGGTACGCGACGATTTTGATAATGAGACCCACCGCCCGCTGGGCCCGGTCGTTTGTATCAGCCCGTGGAACTTCCCGCTGGCGATTTTCACCGGCCAGATTGCCGCCGCGTTAGCCGCCGGCAACAGCGTCCTGGCGAAACCCGCCGAACAGACGCCGTTGATCGCCGCTCAGGGGGTGGCGATTCTGCTGGAAGCCGGCGTGCCTCCGGGGGTCATTCAGCTACTGCCAGGCCGCGGGGAAACCGTCGGCGCGGCGCTAACCCGCGACGAACGCGTTCGCGGCGTGATGTTCACCGGTTCGACCGAAGTCGCCACCCTGCTGCAGCGCGCTATCGCCACGCGTCTGGATGCCCAGGGCCGTCCGACGCCGCTGATCGCCGAAACCGGCGGAATGAACGCGATGATCGTCGACTCCTCCGCCCTCACCGAGCAGGTGGTGGTCGACGTGCTGGCCTCGGCGTTCGATAGCGCCGGTCAACGCTGCTCCGCTCTGCGGGTTCTCTGTCTGCAGGAAGAGATCGCCGACCATACCCTGACCATGCTGCGCGGGGCGATGGGCGAATGCCGGATGGGTAACCCAGGCCGTCTGACCACCGATATCGGCCCGGTTATCGATGCGCAAGCGAAGGAGAATATCGAACGACATATCCAGGCGCTCCGCGCCAAAGGCCGCAGCGTCTTCCAGGCCGTACGCGAGAACAGCGACGATGCGCGGGAATGGCAAAGCGGAACCTTCGTCCCGCCGACGCTTATCGAACTCGAGAGCTTCGATGAACTGAAAAAAGAGGTCTTTGGTCCGGTCCTGCACGTGGTGCGCTACAACCGCAACGAACTGGATCAGCTGGTTGAGCAGATCAACGCATCCGGCTACGGCCTGACTCTCGGGGTGCATACCCGCATCGACGAGACCATCGCCCAGGTGACCGGCAGCGCGAAGGTCGGTAACCTGTATGTGAACCGCAATATGGTCGGTGCCGTCGTTGGCGTACAGCCGTTCGGCGGCGAGGGTCTGTCGGGTACCGGACCGAAAGCCGGCGGCCCGCTCTATCTGTACCGTCTGCTCTCCAGCCGCCCGCAAAACGCCGTGGGAACCACGCTCGCCCGCCAGGATGCCGAACGTCCGCTGGACGCGCAGCTGAAAACCCTGCTGGAAAAACCGCTGAATGCCCTGCAGCAGTGGGCGGCGGGTCGTCCGGAACTGCAGGCGCTGTGCCAGCAGTACAGCGAGCAGGCGCAGGCTGGCACCCAGCGTCTGCTGCCTGGCCCGACCGGCGAGCGCAATACCCTGACCTTTATTCCGCGCGACCGCGTCCTGTGCGTGGCGGATAATGAGCAGGATGCGCTGATCCAGCTGGCGGCGGTCACCGCCGTCGGATGTGAAATCCTGTGGCCGGATAATGCCCTGCATCGCGAGCTGGCGAAAAAGCTGCCGCGCGAAGTGAGCGAACGGATCCACTTTGCCAAAGCCGAGACGCTGACCGCGCAGACCTTCGATGCGGTGATCTACCACGGCGATTCCGACCAGCTGCGCGAACTGTGTGAGCAGGCTGCGGCCCGCGATGGCGCGATTGTCTCCGTTCAGGGCTTCGCCCGTGGCGAAACCAACCTGCTGCTGGAACGCCTGTACATTGAACGCTCGCTAAGCGTCAATACCGCGGCCGCCGGCGGTAACGCCAGCCTGATGACCATCGGCTAAAACCCTCCCCGGATAGCGGCGCCCGGCGCCGCCCCCCCGGGAAAGCGGTCGGCGTCAACGTCAGCTAATGACAGCGGATGCAGGCTGTGGTTAATTAGAGCTCCCCCAACGGGAGCTTTTTTTATGGGAGTGGATCAATGAAACGTACTTTACTTGCCCTTACCGCCCTGCTGGTCAGCGGGCCTGCGCTGGCGGACGAATGCGCCAACGCCAGTAATCAGGCGGAGATGAATCAGTGCGCGGCGGCGCAGTATCAGGCGGCGGATAAAAAACTGAATCAGACCTATCAGGAAGCGCTGAAACGCGCCCCGGGCAAACAGCTGGAGCTGCTGAGAAAGGCGCAGCATACGTGGATCGCGCTGCGTGACGCCGACTGCGCCTTCCTCGCTTCCGCCGCCGAAGGCGGAAGCGTCCAGCCGATGCTGATCGCGCAGTGCATGGCGGACAAAACCGTCGAACGGGAGTCGTTCCTCGCCTCGCTGCTGCAGTGCGAAGATGGCGATCAGAGCTGCCCGCTTCCCCCGGCGAATTAACGCACCCGGATCCCTTCAATGATCAGCCGCTGGACGTTCTCCACGGTTTGTTGAAAGAACATCTCATCGCGTAGCGTCGCGCCGGTGACCGCCTCGATCTGCGTGGCGAAATCGGCGTAATGCTGGGTGGTCGCCCAGATCATAAAGATCAGATGCTGAGGGTCGACCGGCGCCAGCTTGCCGCTGTCGATCCAGCCGGAGACAATCGCCGACTTTTCATCCACCAGCGCTTTCAAATCGCCGGTCAGTTCGCCCATCAGCAGCGGCGCCCCCTGCAGCATTTCCAGGCAGAACAGCTTCGATGCCTGCGGATAATCGCGAGACACCTCCAGCTTCAAACGAATATACTCGCGGATAGCCACCAGCGGGCTGATATCTTCGCGAAAGGCCCGCAGCGGCGCCAGCCAGATAGTTAGGATCTGCTGCAGCACGGCAATATACAGCGCCTCTTTCGACGGGTAGTAATAGAGCAAATTCGTTTTCGATACCCCGGCCAGCTCCGCAACCTGTTCAAGACGCGTGCCGTGGATACCAAATTGCGAAAAAGCATCCAGCGCAGCGGCCAGGATAGCCTCTTTTTTTGCGCTCACCGCCTGCGAACGTTTTCCGGTTTTTTTCACGGCGCCCTGTGCCATACCTCATCTCCTTCTTTCGACGCCATCAGCATAGCAAAAGCCCAACGCCGACACGACCTTATGCACCCCAATTGCGCATGACTGCCGTTTTTTCGTGCACTCTTTTTGACCATCCAGTCCACTTTTTTCACCACCATACTCAGCAACCAACACGCAACACATTAATAACATTGATTTTTGTAAAACTGGCATCCCCTTTGCTTTATCTTTCCTGCGAGGTGACCCAGGGAGATGCAGGATGCAACGCCGCGCGCCTTCTTCAACGACTGCAGAGAGGTACGTATGAAAATTGGTGTCTTCGTTCCGATTGGTAATAACGGCTGGCTGATTTCCACCCATGCCCCGCAGTACATGCCGACGTTTGAGCTGAATAAAGCCATCGTCCAGAAAGCCGAGCACTACCATTTTGATTTCGCCCTGTCGATGATCAAACTGCGCGGCTTCGGCGGAAAAACCGAATTCTGGGAGCATAACCTCGAATCCTTCACCCTGATGGCCGGTCTGGCGGCGGTGACGTCACGGATCCAGATCTATGCCACCGCCGCGACGCTCACCCTACCGCCGGCGATTGTCGCCCGGATGGCCTCGACCATTGACTCCATCTCCGGCGGCCGCTTCGGCGTCAATCTGGTGACCGGCTGGCAAAAACCGGAATATGAGCAGATGGGCATCTGGCCCGGCGATGACTACTTCGCCCGCCGCTACGACTATCTCACCGAATATGTCCAGGTACTGCGCGACCTGTGGGGCACCGGGCATAGCGACTTTAAAGGCGACTACTTCACCATGAACGACTGCCGCGTCAGCCCGCAGCCGTCACAACCGATGAAGGTGATCTGCGCCGGGCAAAGCGACGCGGGTATGGCCTTCTCCGCGCAGTACGCCGATTACAACTTCTGCTTCGGTAAAGGGGTCAATACCCCGACCGCCTTTGCCCCCACCGCCGCGCGGATGATGCAGGCGGCGGAAAAAACCGGCCGCGACGTCGGGTCGTACGTGCTGTTTATGGTGATTGCCGACGAAACCGACGAGGCCGCTCGCGCCAAATGGGAGCACTACAAGGCGGGAGCCGATGACGAAGCGCTGGCGTGGCTCACCGAGCAAAGTCAGAAAGACACCCGCTCCGGCAGCGACACCAACGTCCGCCAGATGGCCGATCCGACCTCGGCGGTCAATATCAACATGGGAACGCTGGTGGGCTCCTACGCCAGCGTCGCCCGTATGCTCGACGACGTCGCCTCCGTCCCCGGCACCGACGGCGTCCTGCTGACGTTTGACGATTTCCTGATCGGCATTGAAGCCTTCGGCCAGCGTATTCAACCGCTGATGCGCTGCCGCGACCATATTGCCACCGTTACCCGCGAGGTTGCCTGATGATTACCCTGTCCGCCCGTCCGGAATCCCTGAGCTTCCCGGCGCAAAATAGCGCGCTGATCGTTGTTGATATGCAAAACGCCTACGCCAGCCAGGGGGGATATCTCGATCTCGCCGGGTTTGATGTCTCCGCCACCCGGCCGGTTATCGACAATATTAATACCGCCGTCGCCGCCGCCCGCGCCGCCGGCATGCTGATTATCTGGTTCCAGAACGGCTGGGACGATCAATATAGGGAAGCCGGCGGCCCGGGCTCGCCGAACTACCACAAATCCAACGCCCTGAAGACCATGCGCCAGCGCCCTGAACTACAGGGTAAGCTGCTGGCCAAGGGCGGCTGGGACTATCAGCTGGTCGATGAACTGCAGCCGCAGCCCGGCGACGTGGTGCTGCCGAAACCGCGCTACAGCGGCTTTTTCAACACCCCGCTGGACAGCATTTTACGCAGCCGCGGCATCCGTCACCTGGTCTTTACCGGGATCGCCACCAACGTCTGCGTGGAATCGACCCTGCGCGACGGCTTCTTCCTCGAATACTTCGGCGTCGTGCTGGAAGACGCCACCCATCAGGCCGGACCGGCCTTCGCCCAGCAGGCCGCGCTATTCAACATTGAGACCTTCTTTGGCTGGGTCAGCGACGTCGCCAGCTTCTGCGAGGCGCTCCAGCCTGCCGCTCCACTCCCTTTCAGCGAGGAGAAACGTTATGCCTAAACAGGTGATTATTCCGCCCGGCACCACCACGCCGATTGCCCCTTTCGTCCCTGGCACGCTGGCCGATGGGGTGGTGTATGTCTCCGGCACCCTGCCGTTTGACAAGCAAAATAACGTGGTCCACATCGGCGACCCAAAGGCGCAAACCCGCCACGTTCTCGACACGATCAAAACGGTGATCGAAACGGCGGGTGGCAGTCTGGAGGATGTGACCTTCAACAGCATTTTTATCACCGACTGGAAAAACTACGCCGCGATTAACGAAGTCTATGCCGAATTTTTCCCCGGTGATAAACCGGCGCGCTTCTGCATTCAGTGCGGGCTGGTCAAGCCGGAGGCGCTGGTGGAGATAGCGACGGTCGCCCACATCGGGAAGCCGACGCCATGAAGCTGAATATCTCCCCCGCCCCCTATGATGGCGCGCCGGTGGTGGTGATGAGCGCCGGCTTAGGCGGTGCGGGCAGCTACTGGCTACCGCAGCGCGCGGCGCTGGCGGAACAGTATCAGCTGGTGACCTACGACCACAACGGCACCGGTGAGAATGCCGGCCCGCTGCCCGCCGGCTATAGCATGGCGACCATGGCCCAGGAGCTGTGGCGCGCGCTGCAGGAGGCCGGCATCTCGCGCTTTGCGCTGGTCGGCCATGCGCTGGGGGCGCTTATTGGCTTACAGCTGGCGCTGGATCGGCCGCAGGCGGTCAGCGCGCTGGTGCTGGTCAACGGCTGGCTGACCCTTTCGCCGCACACCCGCCGCTGCTTCCAGGTGCGCGAGCGCCTGCTGCATGCCGGCGGCGCCCAGGCGTGGGTCGAAGCGCAGCCTTTATTCCTCTACCCGGCGGAATGGATGGCCGCGCGGATGCCGCGGCTGGAGGCGGAAGATGCTCTCGCCCTCAGCCACTTTCAGGGCAAGGAGAATCTGCTGAAGCGGCTGCAGGCGTTGAAGCAGGCCGATTTTTCCCGCCAGGCTTGTGCGGTGACCTGCCCGACGCTGATTATCAGCGCCCATGACGATCTGCTGGTGCCCGCCTCCTGCTCGCGCACCTTACAGGAGGCGATAGCGGGCAGTCAGCGGGTGGAGATGACCTGGGGCGGTCATGCCTGCAACGTCACCGATGCCGGAACCTTCAACGCTATTTTATGCGACGGCCTGGCCACTCTGCTGTCCCCACATAAGGAAAATCTATGAGCGAAAGCATTAGCCAAAGCGCGCGTGACACCCTGTTCAATCACGCCCGGACCCATAACGGCTGGCTGGATAAACCGGTCGCCGAAAGCCTGCTGCATGAAGTTTATGACCTGATGAAAATGGGGCCGACCTCCGCCAACTGTTGCCCCGCGCGCGTGCTCTTTGTCCGCACGCCGGAGGGCAAGGAGAAACTGCGCCCGGCGCTCTCCAGCGGCAACCTTGAAAAAAACCTGAGCGCGCCGGTGACCGCCATCCTCGCCTGGGATCGCGTCTTCTACGATCGTCTGCCGGAGCTGTTCCCCCACGGCGACGCCCGCAGCTGGTTCACCTCCAGCCCACAGCTGGCGGAAGAGACCGCCTTTCGCAACAGCTCTCTGCAGGCGGCGTATCTCATTTTCGCCTGCCGCGCCCTTGGCCTGGATACCGGCCCGATGTCAGGATTTGACCGCGATAAAGTCGATGCGGCGTTCTTTGCCGACAGCGGCTGGAAAAGCAACCTGTTGATTAATATTGGTTATGGCGACGCAGCCAAACTGTATGGCCGCCTGCCGCGCCTGTCCTTTGATGATGCCTGCCAGCTGGCGTAAGGAGATCCCATGTCCGTAGCGGATAAACAGAGTTTTCGTGACGCCATGGCCCAGGTCGGCGCGGCGGTCAACGTGATTACCACCGATGGCCCGGCGGGCCGCGCCGGGTTTACCGCCAGCGCGGTCTGTAGCGTCACCGATACCCCGCCGACGCTGCTGGTCTGTCTGAACCGCTCCGCCTCGGTATGGCCGACCTTCAGCCAGCATCAGGCGCTGTGCGTCAATACTCTGGCGGCGGGGCAGGAGTCCTTATCGAATCTTTTTGGCGGCAAGACGCCGATGGCGGAACGGTTTGCCGCCGCCGAATGGCAAACCGGTCTCACCGGCTGCCCGCGGCTCTCCGATGCGCTGGTCAGCTTCGACTGCCGCATCAGCCAGATAGTCAGCGTCGGCACCCACGACATTTTGTTCTGTGAAGTCGCCGCCGTCGTCAGACATCCGGAGCCGCGCGGACTGATGTGGTTCGACCGCGGCTACCACACGCTTCTGCGTCCAGCCTGTTAACCTCAAACCCGGGATATCATCATGGCACTTTTCGATTTTCCTCGCTGGCAGTTGACCTCCCCCTCCGCCGCATCCGGCGTGGTGGCCCCCGATGAACGTCTCTCCCTCGGGCAGACTATGGTGATGGGCGTGCAGCACGCGGTGGCGATGTTTGGCGCCACCGTCCTGATGCCGATCCTGATGGGGTTGGATCCCAATCTGTCGATTTTAATGTCCGGCATCGGCACGCTGCTGTTTTTCCTGGTGACCGGCGGGCGGGTGCCAAGCTATCTCGGCTCCAGCGCCGCCTTCGTCGGGGTGGTGATCGCCATTACCGGGTTTAACGGCCAGGGGCTGAACCCGCACCTCAGCGTCGCTCTCGGCGGAATTATCGCCTGCGGTCTGGTATACACCCTGATTGGCGTCGTGGTGATGAAAGTCGGCACCCGCTGGATTGAACGCCTGATGCCGCCGGTCGTGACCGGGGCGGTGGTGATGGCCATTGGCCTGAATCTGGCGCCGATTGCCGTGCGCAGCGTCTCGGCAACCGCCTTTGACGGCTGGATGGCGGTACTGACGGTGCTGTGTATCGGCCTGGTGGCGGTCTTTACCCGCGGGATGATCCAGCGGCTGCTGATTCTCGTCGGCCTGATTGTTGCCTGCGTGCTGTATGCGCTGCTGGCCAACGTCTTCGGGTTAGGGAAACCGCTGGATTTCACCTTACTGGAACAGGCCGCCTGGTTCGGACTGCCGCAATTCACCACGCCGACGTTCAGTAGCCAGGCGGTCATGTTGATTGCGCCGGTGGCGGTGATTCTGGTGGCCGAAAACCTCGGGCATTTGAAAGCGGTGGCCGGGATGACCGGGCGCAATATGGACCCGTATATGGGGCGGGCGTTTGTCGGCGACGGGCTGGCGACGATGCTTTCCGGCACGGTCGGCGGCAGCGGCGTGACCACCTACGCGGAAAATATCGGCGTGATGGCGGTGACCAAAGTCTACTCCACGCTGGTCTTCGTTGCCGCGGCGCTTATTGCCGTTCTGCTCGGGTTTTCGCCGAAGTTTGGCGCGCTGATCCACACCATTCCCGGGCCGGTTATCGGCGGGGCATCGATCGTAGTCTTCGGTTTGATTGCCGTCGCGGGCGCGCGCATCTGGCTGCAGAACCGGGTGGATCTGAGCCACAACAGCCATCTGATTATGGTGGCCGTGACGCTGGTGTTAGGCGCCGGGGATTTCGCCCTGTCGATCGGCGGCTTCACCCTTGGCGGCATCGGGACGGCCACCTTTGGCGCGATCTTACTGCACGCGCTGCTCAACCGCCGTGCCGCGCTGGCGGAACAGTCCAACGCCACCGTCTGAGCCACCTTTTCGCCGGTTGCGCCGCACGCGGCCGGGGAAGAAAAAACCGCCGGCGGATGCCGGCGGCGAGGTGGATGTGGCTGGCGCCCGGGAGATTAAAACCACATCACAGACAGTCCGCGTATCCGTCAGCTGTGGCGGTTACCGTGACTGTTTTTGCCCCCTTTTTTGCCAGCTTCCGAGGCGCGCTGAGGATCGTTTTTGAAGTTCCCCCCGCTATGCTGACCACCTTTACGACCTGCTTCTGATGCTCTTTCACGATCCTCGGCAAAGTTGCCGGAACCGCCACGATGGTTTGCCATCACTGACCTCCACTTGGTTAGACATCATCTTGCATTACGCGCAGTACGAGGCCGCCATTATGCGGCCGATGGCCTGGCCATTTTCGTCGCGCGTGCTTTTAAGCGTAGTGAATGAAACCCGTTCGCCAGGTAAATAGTAACATTCTGCAATAAATTGCCACGTCAAAGGGAGCTTGCTGCGCCAGCGTCGCGCTAACCGTTTCTTATGCCTGACGAAAAGCGCGGCGCCGAAGATGTATCTTTTTGCTACAAACGTGTTGTTTGCAATTTTGTTATAAATCAAATAAATGATTGTTAGATTTGCACTCTTAGCCAGAGGCCTTATCTTTAAAGATAGTCAGTCGTTTGGCTGGCCTATAACGCAACCGAGGAGTGATGCAAATGGCTAAAATTCTGGTGCTTTATTATTCAATGTATGGACACATCGAAACCATGGCTCATGCCGTCGCCGAAGGGGCGAACAAAGTCGACGGCGTTGAGGTGGTCGTGAAGCGCGTGCCGGAAACTATGCAGGCTGAGGCTTTTGCCAAAGCAGGCGGGAAAACGCAAAATGCGCCCGTCGCCACGCCACAGGAACTGGCAGAGTATGACGCCATCATCTTTGGTACCCCGACCCGTTTCGGCAATATGTCCGGACAGATGCGCACCTTTCTCGACCAGACCGGCGGTCTGTGGGCCTCCGGCGCGCTGTACGGCAAACTTGCCAGCGTATTCAGCTCCACCGGTACCGGCGGTGGACAAGAGCAGACCATTACCTCAACCTGGACTACGCTTGCCCATCATGGGATGGTGATTGTTCCCATTGGCTACGGCGCGCAGGAGCTCTTTGATGTGTCGACGGTTCGCGGCGGCACGCCGTATGGCGCGACCACTATCGCCGGAGGCGACGGTTCCCGCCAGCCAAGTCAGGAAGAGCTGGCGATTGCCCGTTATCAGGGTGAACATGTCGCAGGCCTGGCAGTTAAACTACACGGCTAACCTTCAGCAGGAGGATTTGCATGCCAACTCAAGAAGCGAAAGCCCATCACGTGGGTGAATGGGCAAGTTTACGAAACACTTCTCCAGAGATCGCCGAAGCGATTTTCGAATTAGCCGAATATGATGAAAAGCTCGCGGAGAAAATTTGGGAAGAAGGCAGCGATGAGGTCCTGCCCCTGGCCTTCGCGAAAACGGATAAAGATTCCCTTTTCTGGGGTGAGCAGACTATCGAGCGTAAAAACGTCTGACTCGTCGTGCCCGGTATGCCTACCGGGCAGACCTGAACAATAAGCGGGCGGGCCGCCATGGCCCGCCCACTTTTTATTTCGCCGCGTCGTTCATCACCTTCTTAAATGTCTCCATCGGGCAGAAACCGTTCGCATCCACCGGGCAACCGTTGAGCGCCAGGGTCACTTTCTGCGGCGGCGACTGTAGCGTCAGGGCCTCGGCGTTGCGCAGCTGCGCGGTGCTTTGATAAACATATTCAATCTTCATCAGCTCACGATTCGCGCCGCTGTCATGCCAGCGCTGGAAGACGATTTTGCCACCGATTGGCGTACGCTCGTTCTGCGCATGAAGCTGATAGGGTTTGAAATCCAGCGCCGTCAGCAGCGAGGCAATATTCGAGTCATGGCCGACCAGCAGCGTCACCTTCGCCGTTTGTGCCGCATCGCCGACCAACGCGTTGCCGATATACTTCACCAGCGGCTTAGCGACGTTGCGCGCCACTTCCGTTGAGGTAAACAGGCTATCCTGATAACCGTTTTTCAGCTTCGACAGCACCTGCCACTGCTTGTCGGTTTTAATTTCCCCCCACGCCACCTGGTCCTGCGGGAACCCTTCGTAATACTGCAGGGTGAAAGCATCGACCAGCGAGTTGCCGACCTTCAGCGGCCCGGAGACGCCCGGCTCCTGCTGATATTTGGCGCTGAAGGTGTCTTTTCCGTCGCTCAGCGAGCACTGCTGCTTCTCCTTACAGGAAGGCGAATTGCGATAGTCGGTCATCTCTTCGAGCAGCTTGTAGCTGTCGGTAAGCGGCATTTTTTGCCGCTCTTTTTCCATCGCCTGCACGGCTGTTTCGCTGAAGGCCGCGGAATCATCGGTAATCACCGGGTTAAACGTCGGGTCCATCGTGCCCATCTGCGGCTGATGATGCACCGTCACGCCGCAGCCCGGGAAGGCGCCGGTAATAAAGAACTGCGCGGTGGCCACCGTGCGTTGCAGGCTGTTGGCATAAGCGTAAACCGCGTTTTCCGGCGGGCACTCTCCGCTGGTGACCAGCCCCTGTTGCGCCAGCCATTCACGCATATAGTGCCCCATGTAAACTTCCAGCACCCCACCTTTGGTGGTTAACTGACCGCCGGGAACATCCCACTCTGGCCATGATTTCGGCGTTGACTGCTCCAGCACGCTGCCGTTATTCGCCAGCGGCGCGCGCAGGTTGTGGCGGCTCATGATCAGCACCTGCTGCAGCTGATAGCCCTGCGGTGCCGCTTGTTCCTGTGCCTGGACCGCTGCGGATACCAGTACGGCGCCTGCGACAATGCCAGCGAGTAGACTCTTTCTCATCCCTTAACCCTCAGTCAGTGATTATCATCGCCTTTATTGTGACAAATTTATGACATTTTTCCGGGTAATAGCTCGCAAACTGAGGTGACGACAGAAACTTTTCCCTGTCCGGCAAAATAGTTTTATAATAAAACCATTGAAGCTACAGGAGTCATCGTGAAACGTACCCGTCTGGAAAACAGCTGCTGCCCTATCGCCCGCTCCCTTGATGTTATCGGCGACTGGTGGTCATTACTGATCGTCCGCGACGCCCTGCGTGGAACCCGGCGCTTCAGTGAATTCCAGAAAAACCTCGGCATCGCCAAAAATATGCTCGCCGGGCGGCTGAAAATGCTGGTGGAAGAAGAGATTCTGACGCTCCAGCCCGCCTCTGACGGCAGCGCCTGGCAGGAATACGTGCTCACTGAAAAAGGGCGCGGCCTGCAAACCGTGCTGGTGGCGCTCGGTCAATGGGCCGATGAGTATCTGTTTACTGCCGATGAGCCCGCTACGGTGCTGATCGATACCCTCTCGCGCCAGCCGCTGCGCAAACTGGTGCTGCAGGCCGCCGATGGCCGCGCGCTCCGCCCCGATGAGATCACCGCCCGACTGCCAACAACAGATTGATTTAAATAATTATTCAATTCTGATCTGCTGATATAACAAAAAAATTTCGCGCCATTGGTTGCATTATTAAACCAATTATCTCATGCTGAATTTGGTTTAATAATGCAACCATATTAATTGAGGCTTCACCATGACTACGCACTCCCCAACCGCTTTAATTACCGGCGCCTCTTCCGGCATCGGCGCTGTCTATGCCGGGCGCCTCGCCGCCCGGGGTTACAACCTGATCCTGGTCGCCCGGCGTGAACTACGCCTGCAGGCCCTCGCGGACCAACTGCAAAGCCAGTATGGCATTCAGGCCAGCGTGCTGAAGGCTGACCTGAGTGAAGAAAGCGGTATTCGCGCCGTTGAACAACGCCTGCAGTCGGACCCGACGATTGCGTTATTTATCAATAACGCCGGAACCGCGAAAATGGGCGGATTTCTTGCCTCCGACGTGAGCGAACACCAGACCATTCATACCCTGAACACCACCGCCCTGCTGCGTCTGAGCTATGCGGCGCTGGCCGCCTTCAGCCCGCGCCGTCAGGGGACGCTGATCAATATCGCCTCGATTCTCGCGCTCCATACCCTGCCCGGCAGCGCCGTTTATAGCGCCAGCAAAGCGTGGGTTCTCAGCTTTACCCGCGGACTGCAGGAGGAGTTTGCCGACAGCGGCCTGCGTATCCAGGTCGTTCTCCCGGCGGCGACGGCGACGGACCTGTGGCCGACCTCCGGCGTCGCCCTTGACGCGCTGCCTGCCGGCTCGGTGATGACGACGGAAGATCTGGTGGACGCCGCGCTCAGCGGCCTGGATCAGGGGGAAAACGTCACTTTACCGCCGGTCCACGAGCTGGCGCTGTGGGAGAACTTCGACCAGGCGCGGCTGGCGCTGTTTAGCACCGCGCGCACCGGGCAGCCTGCGCCGCGCTATCGCTCATCGTAACGTTTGAGCGGATGAGCACGCCGCAGTAGCTGGCAAAAGCCCGATATCTGGCATCTGATGAATCCAGCGATGTCGAGGGTAGCGAGCTGCGGGTTGATGGCGGTACGGCAAACCTGTAGCCGATGGCGGCGGTTACTCCGGTAGCGGGACCGCCGTCAACGTGCAGATGGCTTCATGTTCACCGCCACGGCGATCGACCATCACCACTTTGTCACCGGCTTTTTTGCCTTCACAGGGTTTCAGCACCTGATCCATGATCCGTTCGCGGGTTTGCTGACGTTCTGACTCCGCCAGGGTGGTAAAGGAGGCCAGGATGAGGGTCAGCCCAATCAGGCTGACGACATGTTTATTACGCATTCATTATTCTCAGACAATTCGTACTCACGTGGAGAGTAACAGCCTGGAGGCCGCGCGTCTGTAAAATCACTTAACGGAGTGTTACCCCGCCCGACAAAACAACAGGTTTACCTGGCGCGTTTGTTAGGTTTTACCGATGGAAGAGTCATATTTCAGACATATCCCGATGCTATCTTAGCCGCGTATTTATAGAGTGCATCGTTTTCAACCAGGGCCCAGGATTGTGTATGTCCGGTATTATTCTCCTTCTCGCTGCGGTCATTTTGCTGGGGGTTGCGCTTTACAGTTTGGTGTCATACGTCAAGGAGCGTCGCGCCAGCCAGCTGCCTTTTCACAAGAAGAAAAAATAATCTCCGCTCTGCTATAGAGACGCTATAGCGACAAAAGAAAAGCAGGCATGTTGCCTGCTTTTCTTTATTCAGTGACCACCTGCGCTACGACTCCCAGGCCTGCTCCGCTTTTCTACCATCAAACTGCGGCGGAGGCTGACGGAAACGTCGGGTCAGCCAGGTCAGGTACAGCAGGCCGACGGCCGCCCACACCAGACCCAGCGTCAACGACGTCACTTCCAGATTCACCCACAGCACCGCCACCGTCGCCGCGCCAATCAGCGGCAGAATCAGGTAGTGCACGCGATCTTTCCCCGTTTTGTTATAGCCTTTACGCCGCCAGAAGTGGTTGAACACCGACAGATTAACGAAGGTAAAGGCCACCAGCGCACCGAAGTTAATCAGCGCCGTCGCGGTCACCAGGTCAAAGAACAGCGCCGACAACGCCACAGCGCCGACCATCAACACATTGAGGGCCGGGGTACGCCATTTTGGGTGCACATAGCCAAAAATACGCTCCGGGAAGACGTTATCGCGCCCCATCACATACAGCAGACGGGAAACGCTGGCATGCGAAGCCAGACCCGACGCCAGGGTATTCACAAAGGTGGTGCAGAGGAAGATCGACTGGAACAGTTTCCCGCCAACGTACAGCGCAATTTCCGGCAGCGCGGCATCGGGATCTTTAAAGCGGCTGATATCCGGAAAGAAGAGCTGCATAAAGAAAGAGGCGACGATAAAGATAATCCCGCCGTATACCGCGGTCAGAAAGATCGCTTTCGGGATAGTGCGCGCGGCGTCCGGGGTTTCTTCCGACAGCGTAGTCACCGCGTCAAAGCCGAGGAACGAGAAACAGACGATTGTCGCCCCGGTAATGATCGGGATCAGATGGGCGTTCTGGCTGATAAACGGTTGCAGCGACCAGACGGTCCCGACCCCTTCACCTTTATGCAGCCCTTGCACCACCAGGAAGATAAACACCACCATGATCGCAATCTGTACCAGCACGAACAGAGTGTTAAAGTTCGCCACCAGGTTGACGCTTTTGAGGTTCGCCGCCGTCAGAATCGCGACAAAGCCCACCACCCACATCCACGGCGGCACTTCCGGGAACAGCGCGGACAGATAGATCTTCGCCAGTAAGACGTTGATCATCGGCAAAAAGAGATAATCCAGCAGCGATGACCAGCCCACCATAAAACCCACGTGCGGGCCGATCGACTTCTGCGCGTAGGTATACGCCGACCCCGCTTCCGGGAACTGACGCACCAGCTTACCGTAGCTGATGGCGGTAAACAGCACGCCAGCCAGCGCCAGAAGATAGGAGGCCGGTACGTGACCGTTACTGATTCCCGACACAATCCCAAAGGTATCAAACACCGACATCGGGGTGAGATAGGCTAGCCCCATCACCACCACCTGCCACAGTTTGAGCGACTTGCGCAGACGCGGCTTGCCATCTGCGGATGACATCACAGAATCGGAATTAGCAGCCATGAACGTGTCCCCCCATGCCAACGAGGGTTTGTGGGCGCAATGACCGGGTAACAAACCTGCTTAGCAAGGGGGTAAAACGGGGACCATCGGCTAAAACGTACCGGCGAGCGGCGGTGGATTTGCATTCATTACGGCATTCATTACGGCCTTCATGGCCCCCTTCTCCCTGCGGGTATTTGAACATCTGCATCATCTCATTTCCTCGTCACACACTGTGTCGTTAACTGAAGCCCCGTTGCCGCCTGCGCTCCTTTACGCGACATCCGGGAAATGGCTGGGCTGCCAGCAAAACGTTCGACCAGGCTCCGCTCAGGCCGTATGATGCTACCTGTCGATCAAACCTGTCGGCCCCTTGCGGGGCGCCGATCAGGCGTTTTTCAACATCCAATCAATTTCTGTTTCGGTGATAAGTCGTTCAAACTGCAGTAATTCGTCGTGCTTACAGGCGTGGTAAACGTGACAGAAACGTTCACCCAGGCGCTCGCGCAGGCTAGTGTTTTGCATAAATTCCCACAGCGCATCGCTTTGCCGAATCGGGAAAGGCAACCCTTCCTGTTCGAGGCCATTTCCCTCCACTTCTTCCTGAAGCGGCAACGTGTTGTCCAGTCCGTGCAGGATCCCGGCGAAGATGGCCGCCATCACCAGGTATGGATTGGCATCCGCCCCCGCCACGCGGTACTCGACGCGATGATTATTGCGATCGCCGCAGGGAATACGCAGCGCCACCGTCCGGTTATTGTGTCCCCACGAGGCCTGAGTCGGAACATACATTCCCGGCTGGAAGCGACGCCAGGAGTTAACGTTTGGCGCCAGCAGCGCCATCGACGCCGGCATCAGGTCAATCATCCCGGCCAGCGCGCGTTTCAGCAGCGCTGAATCTTCGCCATCGTCATCCGCCAGCACGTTTTCACCCTTATTGTTTTGCATGCTGATATGGATGTGCATCCCGCTACCCGCATGCTCTTCATAAGGCTTCGCCATAAAAGTGGCGTGCATCTTATGCTTCTCCGCCACTAAACGCACGAGGCGTTTTAACGCCAGCGCATCATCGCAAGCCTCCAGCACGTTATCGGTGTGGTACAGGTTGATTTCAAACTGACCGGGCGACGCTTCGGCGACCGCGCCGTCGGCCGGGATCAGCTGCAGCTGGGCCAGCTCATCAATATCGTTCAGCACGTCGGCGAAGTGGTTGAGGTTGTCAACGGAGTAGACCTGGCTTTGGGTGTTGCGATCGCCGGTCCCCGGTGCGCAAGGCGGCTGCAGGTAGCCTTCGGCATCGCGTTTCCGATCGAGTAAATAGAACTCCAGCTCTACCGCTACCACGGGGAACAATCCGCGCTGGCGCAACTGCTGCCAGAGGCGGTTCAGTACGTTCCGCGGCTCAACGTCAAAGGGAGCGCCATCTTCATCAACCATCGTCAGTAGCAGCTGGCCGATAGACTCTGGATCGGCAGCGGAAGGGGTTAAGGTTCCCGGCACCGGTAAGCAGGTACAATCCGGCTCGCCCATGTCCTGACCCAGGCCCGCCTCTTCCACCACATTGCCGAGAATATCCATGGCAAAAACCGACGCCGGGAAGTAGCAGCCCTTCTCCAGCTTGCTCAGGCTGGAGACCGGAATACGTTTGCCGCGGAAACAGCCGTTCAGATCGGTCAATAACACGTCGACATACTGTGTATTCGGATAGCGTTCAAGGTAGCGTTTCACTTCGTGCGCAAATGCGCTGCCCCGTCTCTCTTCTGACTGCTGAACAAAATTCTCAACTTCTACGATATTGGTTTCCATCATTCACCGCCGTTGTGTTGGTTTCGGACTCAGGCTCTCTTGCCGTTAAATATAATGTCCACCTTTCGAATGTGTATGCAAATAAATTGTTTGTCAAATGTTAAATTAAGTTTGCAAACGGCTATTTGCGCTGCTAGATTGAGAAAATATTGAACGATATGGCCATTTGATACCCTAAATGGTCATAATTTAGTCCACTTTGTGAGGGCGATCATGGAAAATATAATGTACAAGCCAGTTATTGGCGTCGTGATGTGCAGGAACAGGCTGAAGGGTCACCAGACCCAGACCCTGCAAGAAAAGTACCTGAATGCCATTATTAACGCCGGAGGGTTGCCGATTGCCCTGCCGCACGCGCTGGCGGAGCCAGAACTGCTTGCCGCGCTGTTACCGAAACTGGACGGAATTTATCTGCCAGGCAGCCCCAGCAATGTGCAGCCGCACCTTTATGGTGAAAACGGCGATGAGCCTGACGCCGATCCCGGGCGTGATCTTCTGAGCATGGCATTGATTAATGCCGCACTCGAAAGGCGCATCCCCATTTTCGCCATCTGCCGTGGGTTACAGGAACTGGTTGTCGCCACCGGCGGGACTCTGTATCGTCGTCTTTTCGAGCAGCCGCAGCTCCTCGAACACCGCGAAGATCCTGAACTGCCGGTAGAACAGCAATATGCGCCTTCTCACGAAGTGCAGGTTCAGGAAGGAGGATTACTTTCTCAGTTAATACCGGGCTGCAACACGTTTTGGGTAAACTCGCTACATGGGCAGGGAGCAAAAACGGTAGGCTCGCGTCTGCGCGTCGAAGCCCGCTCTTCAGACGGTCTGGCAGAGGCGGTCAGCGTCAATGACCATCCGTTCGCGCTGGGTGTGCAGTGGCACCCGGAATGGAACAGTAGCGAATACGCCCTGTCGCGTTTGTTGTTTGAAGGTTTTATCACCGCCTGTCAGAAGCACATTGCTGAAAAGCAGCGGCTCTGACCATTACAGTTAAGGAAATGCAAATATGAGCGATGACGGACTGGCGCCAGGAAAACGTCTGTCAGCGATCCGCCAACAGCTGGGTCTCTCACAACGTCG
>NZ_JBJDNH010000039.1:0-55565 GCF_044900465.1 Klebsiella sp. NPDC088457
TTGTGAGAGGTTTTGCTGAGCGGATTTTGCTGTCAGTTAACATGTGAGGGTCACTCCAGTTGTCGAACTGAATGACCCGCAATCTGACCCCAAATTCTCCGGATACGAAGGGATAAATCAAAACGTATCAGAAAGACTTTTCACGCCAACCTGTTGAATTTCAAAAACACAAGAATTCATAGAGAGGCATAAAACAAGAATAGTGGTGCCCGGACTCGGAATCGAACCAAGGACACGGGGATTTTCAATCCCCTGCTCTACCGACTGAGCTATCCGGGCAACGGGCCGCATTAAAACCGATTCGCCTCGCTTCGTCAACGAAATTTATTTAAATCGATGCAGACTGCACAATCTATCACCAGATTGAATTAAAAGCACGCATCTTCAGGCGAAAAATGCCGTCCAGGCCGCTGAAATCGGCATCGCCAGCAGCAGGGCGGGCAGCATATTGACCACCGCGAACATCTTGATCCCGCAGATACGCAGGCCGGTCGCCAGCAGCAGCATCCCGCCGACGGCGCTGAAATCGGCCATCATCATCGGCGTGGTCAGCGGCATAATCAGCGACGCGCAGGCCGCCAGCGTCAGCTGGATGATCAGCATCGGCACGCAAATCGCTGAAACCGCCAGCCCCAGGGTGCAGGCGAAAATGGTGGCGGTGAAAAAATCGAGAAAGGCTTTGGCGATCAGGATACTGGCGTCGCCGGTCATCCCTTCGCGCATGGCGCCAAAAATTCCGGTACCGCTGGCGCAGAACAGCACGATAATGGCGACATAGCTCTGAATAAAGGAGGTATTCGCCGGGGCTTTTGTTTTCCCTTTCGGTGAAAGCCACTGCTGAAGCGTGCTGACCAGGGTATTGATGCCTTTTTCCATATTGCAGGCTTCGCCGAACAGCGCGCCGACCAGCGTCGATAGCACCATCACCGGCAGGTTAGCGCACTTCATGACCAGCAGGATACCGATGCCCAACGAGGCCAGGCCAAAAATAGAGGTCATCGAGGTGCGAATCCGTTCCGGTAATCGTTGACTCAATAGCGCGCCTAATACACCGCCCAAAAGGACCGCGCCGGCATTAATAAAAGGTCCTGTAATCACAGTAGAACTCCTGTTAATTATCCCTGATAACTGCATTATTATGAATGTAAACCGGCGCAAAGGCTTGCCAGTTCGCGAGATATCTGCATAAAGAATTCATCTTGCGTGGGTATGGCAAAGGTGACATTATTGCGCGAATTTTCTTCTCTTCAACCATGAGGCCGCCGGGATGACAATATCATTTCTACATCATCGCCGTTGCCGCGGTGCGCAGATGCGCAAGCCGCCTCATCTTGCTACTCTACATCCTGATAGCCTGCCTTCCATGCGGTGAAGGCAGCGCATGCTCACTGCAGGACAACAGTAAGATCGGACGCGGTCTGCTTTTACTGATGTCTGGCGGTCGGAGCTGGAATCCAGTCGGACCCTGACATTTCGTTAGGCAAGGTATCACCACCTTGTCTGAAGCCTTTTACTCTCCGGAAACGGGTATTCGCGCTAATGAAATCATTGCACATTGCCGCCAGCCACGAGCTGGTCTCCCATCTGTCCACCCATCGTCGCGTGGTGACGCTGGACAGTACTGATTTTACCGATGTGGCGGCAGTCGTCATTACCGCGGCGGACAGCCGCAGCGGCATCCTCTCCCTGCTCAAACGCAGCGGCTTTAACCTGCCGGTCTATCTGCTGACCGATACCGACATGGTAAAGCCGGACGGCGTGACGGCGATCATCGCCGGCAAAGAGCAGGAGTGGCTGGAGCTGGAAGCCTCCGCCTGCCGCTATGAAGAGAACCTGCTGCCGCCGTTCTTTGATACCCTGACGCAGTATGTCGAGATGGACAACAGCACCTTTGCCTGCCCGGGGCATCAGCACGGCGCTTTCTTTAAAAAGCACCCCGCGGGGCGCCAGTTTTTTGACTTCTTTGGCGAGAACGTATTCCGTGCCGATATGTGCAATGCCGACGTTAAGCTGGGCGATCTGCTGATTCACGAAGGTTCGGCAAAGCACGCGCAGAAGTTCGCGGCGAAGGTCTTCAACGCCGACAAAACCTATTTTGTTCTCAACGGCACCTCGGCGGCGAATAAAGTGGTGACTAACGCGCTGCTGACGCGTGGCGATCTGGTGCTGTTTGACCGTAACAACCATAAATCCAACCATCATGGCGCGCTGATTCAGGCGGGTGCCACCCCGGTGTATCTCGAAGCGTCGCGCAACCCGTTTGGCTTTATCGGTGGGATTGACGACCACTGCTTCGATGAACGCTATCTGCGTAACCTGATTCGCGAAGTGGCGCCGGAAAAAGCCGATGAGCCGCGGCCGTTCCGCCTGGCGGTCATTCAGCTGGGCACCTACGACGGTACGGTCTACAACGCCCGCCAGGTGGTGGATAAAATCGGGAGTCTGTGCGACTACATCCTCTTTGACTCCGCATGGGTCGGCTATGAGCAGTTTATCCCGATGATGGCGGACTGCTCGCCGTTGCTCCTGGATCTCAATGCAAACGATCCGGGCATTTTTGTCACCCAATCGGTGCATAAGCAACAGGCAGGGTTCTCGCAGACCTCGCAGATCCATAAAAAGGATAACCACCTGCGCGGCCAGGCACGCTTCTGCCCGCATAAGCGCCTGAACAACGCCTTTATGCTGCATGCCTCCACCAGCCCGTTCTATCCGCTGTTTGCGGCGCTGGATGTGAACGCCAAAATTCATGAAGGGGAGAGCGGCCGCCGTCTGTGGGCCGAGTGCGTGGCGCTGGGCATTGAAGCGCGTAAGGCGATTATCGCCAACTGCAAAATGATCCAGCCGTTTATTCCGCCGGTGGTTGCGGGGCGGCCATGGCAGGATCATCCAACCGAGGCGATTGCCCGCGAGCGGCGTTTCTTCAGCTTTGAGCCGGGCGCCCGCTGGCACGGCTTTGCAGGCTACGCGAGCGATCAGTACTTCGTCGACCCCTGCAAGCTGCTGCTGACCACGCCGGGCATCGATGCCGAAAGCGGCGAATATACCGGGTTCGGTATTCCGGCGACCATTCTCGCGCACTACCTGCGTGAGAACGGCATCGTACCGGAGAAGTGTGACCTGAACTCGATTCTGTTCCTGTTGACCCCCGCCGAGAGCGCAGAAAAAATGGCCCAGCTGGTGGCGATGCTGGGGCAGTTTGAACAGCATATCGAAGCCGATACGCCGCTGGCTGACGTCCTGCCGAGCATCTACAACAAGTATCCGGTGCGCTATCGCGATTACACCCTCCGCGAACTGTGCCAGGAGATGCACGATCTGTACGTCAGCTTTGCGGTGAAGGATCTGCAAAAGGAGATGTTCCGTAAGCAGAGCTTCCCGCGGGTGGTGATGAACCCGCAGGATGCGAACCGCGAGTTTATTCGCGGCAACGTTGAGCTGGTGCGCTTAAGCGAAGCCGAAGGCCGTATTGCCGCGGAAGGGGCGCTGCCGTACCCGCCGGGCGTGCTGTGCGTGGTGCCGGGAGAAGTCTGGGGCGGCGCGGTGCTGCGCTACTTCCTGGCGCTGGAAGAGGGCGTCAATATGCTGCCCGGCTTCTCGCCCGAACTGCAGGGGGTCTACAGCGAAACGGACTCAGACGGCATCAAGCGGCTGTATGGCTACGTGCTGAAGTAGTCCGCCATAGGCTGCTCTGCACGCCGGGCCTCTCTCCCGCGCTCTGCCGGAGAGAGGTTGGCGCGGGGTTCACACCGCGCTGCGCTTATACAGCCTGCGCGGATGGCCAATCTTGCCGTACAGGATCTCCACGCCGAGAAAGCGGGTCTCCGCGCAGTGTTCCAGATAGCGGCGCGCGGTGGTTTTACTCAGCCCCGTGGCGCTCACCACTTCGTCCACCGAAAAGCAGTGCGCCGTATTATCGGTAAACAGCTTCTGCACCCGCGCCAGGGTGTTCCCTTCGATACCTTTGCTGCCGCTATCCTGACGGTAGTTTTTCGCCTGCAGTTGATACAGTGAATCAACGTTTTGCTGATCGACGATCTTCCATACCCGCTGCTGTTCGGCGAATTGCATAAACCGTTCCAGCGACTGGCTCAGGCGCCGCCATGAGACCGGCTTGAGGATATAGTCAAACGCGCCGTTGCGGATCGCCTGGCTGCAGGTATCCATATCGCTGGCGGCGGTGATAAAAATCACCGCGCAGTGGGTGCGCGCCAGCAGCGCATCGCCGATCAGCGTGATGCCCTTGCCGTCCGGCAGGTAATTATCCAGCAGCACCAGCTGCGGCCGTTTATACGCAATTTGCGCCTGTGCGTCGGCCAGAGATGAAGCAATGCCCACCAGCCGCAGGCCGGAATGTTTGCCAACCAGCTCGGCGTGGAGCTGCGCCAGCTGGTGCTCATCTTCTACGATCAGTACATCGATAAGTTCATGTTGCATAGTCGGTCTCTTCCGGTTCCCGGGCGGTGGCCGTAGCGGGAATAAACAGTGAGAAAATAGCGCCCCGCGGCAGGTTGTCGGCAACTTCGATCGTCCCTCCCGCCTGGGTGACATAGCTGTCGATCAGGTACAGCCCAATGCCGTGATCGCCGCGGGTTTTGGTGGTGACCCCGCGCTCAAAAATGCGTTCGCGGATCGCCGGGGTAATGCCGACGCCGCGGTCGGCGACTTCAATAATCAGCTCACGGGCGTTGAGCTTAATCAGCACCTCTACCGCCTCGTGCGGCAGCGGCGCGCGCTGCGTCGCTTCAATGGCATTGTCCAGCAGGTTGCCAATAATTGAAATCAGCTCGGCTTCGGCAAGCGGGGGGAAGGGGCTATTCATCAGACAGGCCGCATCGAAGCTGAGTTCGACCCCTTTTTCACGGGCGCGGGAGGCCTTACCCAGCAGCAGGCCGCATAGCGTCGGCGAGCTAAAGCGCGATGAGATAAAGTCCAGCAGCTCCTGGGCGTGTTCTGACTGGGCCTGTATATAGTTAATGGCTTCCTCGTAGCGCCCCATATGCAGCAGGCCCGAGAGCGTGGTCATGCGGTTAAGCTGTTCGTGGCGCATGATGCGCAGGTTGTCGACATAGCGCTTGACCTGGCTGAGCTGCGCGCTGAAGATATCGATCTCATTGCGATCGCGGAAGGTGATCACCCAGCCCTGCAGCGAATTCTCCAGCATGATCCGCACGCGGCTGGCGATCACGGTGAGATCGTTGAAGCGACAGATCTCATCGTGGGTATCCCGCTGCAGCATCGTTTGCGGCGCGAAGAAGGGGACGGGGGCGATCGCTTCGCCGATCTGCCGTCCGCGCAGCTGGCGGGCGGGTTGGCTCAGCTTCAGCAGCTTGCGCGCCGCCTGGTTGATCACTTCGATCTGTAAGCGGTCGTCGAGGGCGATCACCCCTTCGTAGATCGACTCCATCATCGCCTTTTGCTGGCGCACCAGCAGGCCGATTTCACGCGGCTCCAGCGAGAAGATCTGCTTCTTGATGCCGCGGGTGAAAAACCACGAGAAGACAAACAGGGCGAGCAGCAGCAGAGCGGCGGCGAGCAGAATATTGACGACCTTGCTGACGGTAACGGTATCGAGGTAGCTGGTGAGATAGCCCACTGAAATAATACCGACCACCTGGCCGCCGTCGTTAAGTATTGGCGCCTTGCTGCGCAACGAAATCCCGAGTCCTCCCTGGCGAATGGTGGTGGTGGTTTCACCGCGCAGCACCTCGTCATTATCGCCGCCGACGAGCAGGGTACCGACCCGGTCAGCGAAGGCCGAATGAAACAAATGGCGGCCCTGGTTATCGCCGACGACAATAAAACTGGCGTCGCTGCGGGCCGCTATTTTATGCATGAAATCAGCGATCGCTGTAATATCTTTGCGGACGACATCATGACGTAATCCGGGAATAAGTGCGATTTCTTCTGCCTGTATTTTTGCCCGGGTACTCATTTCCAGATATAGCTGTTTTTCGACATCGACATAATAATAGCTACCCAGCAGCACAAGGAGCACCGAGAAAAAGGCCGTCAGTGAAATAAACAGCTTGATCTGAAATGACACTTTCATAACTATCACGCACGGTATCAACGGAAGTGGCTAAGATATCATCTTTTTTCCTGCTGGCACCTGGTTTACCGGAAACTTGTGATCCCTTGCACAGCGCGATGTGTCAGGAAATTAGCCGCGCGGAAGCGGATCTTAACACCAGGTTAATAAATGTTATTTGTTTGTTCAATTAAGAAAATAAACCATAAAAACCACGCCAATAAATAAAGCCTTAATCACATTAAATAAAAGAAACCATTAAAACCATAGAGGCCATTAAAGTTTTGCTTTTAATATGTCGATCCTCACATTAAGTGCGTCTTTGGAACTTTAAGCTGCATCTACAAAATAACCAAGGGGCTTAATTATGAGCACAACTGACGATTCTTTCTCTGTTACCCACGACCCGCTTGATATTCAGAAACCATCGCTCAAAGAGCGCTGGTGGCATATTATGGATAGCTGGAAAATTGGCATTATTCCTCTGCCGCTGTTTGTTCTGGCCGGGCTGCTGATCGCCATCGATTGTCTGGGCGGCAAGCTGCCGAGCGATATCGTGGTGATGGTCGCCACGCTGGCGTTTTTTGGTTTTGCCTGCGGTGAATTCGGTAAGCGTCTGCCGATTGTCGGCAAGCTCGGCGCGGCGGCGATTTGCGCCACCTTTATTCCCTCCGCGTTGGTTTATTACGACCTGCTGCCGGACGTGGTAGTGGAGTCGACGACGAAGTTCTATAAATCCACCAACATCCTCTATCTCTATATCTGCTGCATTATCGTCGGCAGCATCATGAGCATGAACCGTACCGTACTGATCCAGGGCTTCCTGCGCATCTTCTTCCCGATGCTGTGCGGGGAAATCGTCGGCATGATCGTCGGCATGGGGGTGGGGCTGGCGCTCGGCCTCGAACCGTTCCAGATCTTCTTCTTTATCATTCTGCCGATCATGGCGGGGGGCGTGGGTGAAGGGGCGATCCCGCTGTCGATCGGCTATGCGGCGCTGCTGCATATGGATCAGGGCGTGGCGCTGGGCCGGGTGCTGCCGATGGTGATGCTGGGCGGCCTCACCGCCATCATTATCTCCGGCTGTCTGAACCAGCTTGGCAAACGCTACCCGCATCTGACCGGCGAAGGTCAGCTGATGCCGAATCGCGCCAATACCGATGAAAGCGCCTCTCAGCCGGCATCCTCCGGCAAAGTCGACGTCACCACGATTGCCTCCGGCGCGCTGCTGGCGGTGCTGCTTTACATGCTGGGAATGCTGGGCCACAAGCTGATTGGCCTGCCTGCGCCGGTCGGCATGCTGTTTATGGCGGTGCTGGTGAAGCTGTTTAACGGCGTGTCTCCGCGCATTCTCGAAGGTTCGCAGGTGGTTTATAAGTTTTTCCAGACCTCGGTAACCTACCCGATTCTGTTTGCCGTCGGCGTAGCCATCACCCCGTGGCATGAGCTGGTCAACGCTTTCACCGTCAGCAACCTGCTGGTGATTGTCAGCACCGTCTCCGCGCTGGTGGCGACCGGCTTTTTCGTCGGTAAAAAGATCGGCATGCATCCGATTGATGTCGCCATCGTCTCCTGCTGCCAGAGCGGGCAGGGCGGCACCGGCGACGTGGCGATTCTGACCGCCGGCAACCGTATGAGCCTGATGCCGTTCGCCCAGATTGCCACCCGCATCGGCGGGGCGATCAACGTCTCCATCTCGCTGTTGGTTCTCGGCAACTTCCTCGTTTAAGTTTTCAGGAAAACATCATGAAACTCGCAAGTTTTATCTATCAGGGCACCCGCAGCTTCGGCATCGTCAAGGCGGAAGGGATGATCGATTTGGGTCGTCGCCTCGGCGATCGCTATGCCGACCTTAAGGCGCTGCTGCAGGGCAACGGGCTGGCGGAAGCCAGCCGCTATCTCAACGATACGGTCGATGTGCCGATGGACGCCGTCACCTTCCTGCCGGTGATTGAGCAGCCGGAAAAAATCCTCTGCGTCGGCATGAACTATGCCGAAAAGCGCAAAGAGTTCGACCAGCACAATCCGGCGCCGACGCTGTTTGTCCGCTTCGCGGATTCGCAGACGGCGCACAACGCGCCGGTGCTGAAACCGCGCCACTCTCACGAATTTGACTACGAAGGCGAGCTGGCGGTGATTATCGGCACCGGCGGCGAGAACATCCGCCGCGAAGAGGCGCTGCGCCACGTCGCGGGCTACAGCTGCTATATGGACGGCTCCGCCCGCGACTGGCAGCACAGCTGGTTCACCGCCGGTAAAAACTGGCGGCAGACCGGGGCATTCGGCCCGTGGATGACGACCGCTGACGAGATCCCGGATCCGCACCGGCTGACGATTCGCACCTGGCTGAACGGCCGGATGGTGCAGGATGACAACACCAGCAGCATGATCCACAAGGTCGCGGAGCTGATCGAATACATCAGCACCTTCACCCGCTTAAGCCCGGGCGATGTGATCATCACCGGCTCGCCGGGCGGGGTGGGTAAAAAGCGCAATCCGCCGCTGTTTATGCAAGAGGGCGATCGCATTGAGGTGGAGATCGAACATATCGGTCATCTCAGCAACGTGATTATGGAAGCGCCGGCCGGCGCGCTGACGGCGGCACACTGAGTAAGGCGGCATGATGGACTCGCAAGCCACGATCGACTTCCGGCTGACGGAGGTGGTGAAACACCCGGAACGCCTGAGCCAGATTCGCTATCTGCTGGCGGACAGCGGCCTGGGCCTGGATAACGACATCACCCTGTTTGTTGAGGCCTGGTCCGGGAGGCAGCTGGTGGGCTGCGCGGGGCTGGCCGGCAACGTCATTAAATGCGTGGCGGTGGATGAGCGGCTGCGCGGCGTGAACCTCAGCGCGCGGCTGCTGGCGGAAGTCGAGAACGCCGCGCTGGCGCGCGGCCATTTCCACCTCTTCCTCTGCACCCGGCCATGTAACAAAGAGCGCTTTGCCCGCAGCGGCTTCTGGCCCGTCGCGCAGAGCGGAAATAACGCGGTGCTGATGGAGAACACGCCGCTGGGCATCACCCGCTACTGCCGCTCGCTAAGCCGCCAGCGCAGGCCCGGTCAGCGGATCGGCGCGATCGTGATGAACGCCAACCCGTTCACGCTCGGCCACCGCTATCTGGTGGAGCAGGCGGCGGCCGGGTGCGACTGGCTGCACCTGTTTGTGGTGCGCGAGGACGCCTCATTCTTCCCGTTTGCTGCCCGCCTGGAGATGGTGCGGGCAGGGGTGGCGCATCTGGCGAACGTCTCTGTCCACGAAGGTTCGCAGTACATCATCTCCCGCGCCACGTTCCCGGCCTACTTCCTCAAAGATACCGGCAAGGTGCAGCAGGCGTGGAGCGAAATCGACGTGCTGATCTTCCGCGACGCCATCGCGCCGGCGCTGGGCATCACCCATCGTTTTATCGGCTCGGAGCCGTTTTGCGACATTACCCGCCAGTACAACCAGACGCTGCATGAGCTGCTGGCCGGTCGCGTCACGGTGGTCGAGACAGGGCGTATCAAGGCGGGCGGCAGCGCGATTTCGGCCTCGGAAGTCCGCCGTTTACTTAAGACACAGCAGTTTTCCCGCATTCGGGAAATTGTCCCGGAGTCCACTTTCGCGCATCTCGCAGCGCACTACCGCGCGGAAGTCGCATAACTATCAGGAAATGATTATGAAAATTGTAAGGGAGGCGCTGGCCGGTACGCAGGAGTCCAGCGACCTGATGGTGAAAATCGCCCCCGCCGACGGCGAGCTGGAGATTGTCATCCACAGTGAAGTGATCAAGCAGTTCGGCGAGCAGATTCGCCAGGTGGTCGAGGAGACGCTGCGCGCGATGGAGGTGCGCCAGGGAGTGATTATCGTGGAAGACAAGGGGGCGCTGGACTGTGTGATCCGCGCGCGCCTGCAGAGCGCGGTGCTGCGCGCGGCCGATGAGCCGCAGATCGACTGGAGGAAACTGTCATGAGCTCACTGCGTCGTAGCATGCTGTTCCTGCCGGGGGCCAACGCCGCCATGCTCTCTACCGCGTTTATCTACCGTCCCGACGCCATCATGTTCGACCTTGAGGACGCGGTGGCGCTGCGCGAGAAAGACAGCGCGCGGCTGCTGGTCTGGCACGCGTTACAGCATCCGCTGTATCAGGATATCGAAACCGTGGTGCGTATTAACCCGCTGAATACGCCGTTTGGCCTCGCGGATCTCGACGCGGTGGTCCGCGCCGGCGTCGACGTGGTGCGCCTGCCGAAAACCGATACCCCGGAGGATATCGACGAACTGGAGGGGCATCTGGAACGTATCGAGCGCGACTGCGGGCGGGAAGTGGGGTCCACCCGCATCATGGCGGCGATTGAATCGGCGATTGGCGTGATTAACGCCGTGGCCATTGCCCGCCGCTCTCCGCGGCTGATCGGTATCGCGCTGGCGGCCTTTGATTACGTGATGGACATGCAGACCGAGCGCGGCGACGGTACCGAGCTGTTCTACGCCCGCTGCGCCGTCTTACACGCCGCTCGCGCCGCCGGGATCGATGCCTTCGACGTGGTGTGGTCAGACGTTAACGACGAGGCCGGGTTCCTGCGCGAAGTCGAACTGATCCGCAGAATGGGGTTTAACGGTAAGTCGCTGATTAACCCGCGCCAGATTGACCTGCTGCACAACGCCTACGCGCCCACGCAGCAGGAGGTCGATCACGCGAAATTAGTGATTGAAGCCGCGCGGGAGGGGGAGCGTAACGGCCTGGGCGTGGTCTCGCTCAACGGCAAAATGGTTGACGCCCCGATTATTAACCACGCGCAGAGGGTGCTGGAACGCGCGGCGGCTTCCGGCGTGCGTCGCTAAGGATAAAATAATGAACCAGACAGAACTGCTCCATGAACATTTTCCCCACCTGCGGGATTTACAACCGTTTGATACCGCCCACAGCGCCACGCCCTGGCTGGCCGACGTGGCGGAGAAACATCAGCGTAAGCTGTGCGGATCCGTTGAGGAGGCGGTGGCGCGCAGCGGCCTGCGGGACGGCATGACCATCTCCTTTCACCACGCTTTCCGCGAAGGGGACCGGGTGATCAACAGCGTGGTCGCTAAGCTTGCGCAAATGGGCTTTAAAGACCTGACCCTGGCCTCCAGCTCGCTGATGACCTGCAATGACGCGTTGATCGAGCATATTGAGAACGGGGTGATTACCCGGATCTACACCTCCGGGATGCGCGGCAAGCTGGCGGAAGCCATCTCCCACGGGCTGATGGATGAGCCGGTGCAGATCCACTCCCACGGCGGACGGGTTAAATTATTACAGGATGGCGAGCTGAAGATTGACGTCGCGTTTCTCGGCGTGCCGTGCAGCGACGAATTCGGCAATGCCAACGGCACCCACGGCAGGTCCTGCTGCGGCTCGCTGGGGTATGCGATGGTCGACGCGCAGTTTGCCCGTCGGGTGGTGGTGCTCACCGAAGAGCTTGTCCCCTTTCCTAATACGCCCGCCAGCCTGATGCAGGACCAGGTGGACTACATTGTACAGGTCGACAGCGTGGGCGACCCGGAGAAGATCGGCGTCGGCGCGGCGCGCGTCACCAGCAACCCGCGCGAGCTGATGATCGCCCGCTATGCGGCGGACGTGATCGAACACTCCGGCTACTTCAGACCTGGCTTTTCAATGCAGACCGGCTCTGGCGCGGCAGCCACCGCCTGTACCCGCTTTATGGAAGAGAAGATGGAGCGCAGCGGCGTGAAGGCGAGTTTTGCGCTGGGCGGGATCACCGGCAGCCTGGTGGATCTGCATGAGAAGGGGCTCATCGAAAAGCTGCTGGATACCCAGTGCTTCGACGGCCAGGCGGCGGCCTCGCTGGCGCGTAATCCGAATCACGTGGAGATTTCCACCAACGTCTACGCCAACCCTGGCAGCAAAGCGGCGAGCTGCGACCAGCTGGACGTGGTGATCCTCAGCGCGCTGGAAATCGACGTTGATTTCAACGTTAACGTGATTACCGGCTCCGACGGCGTGATGCGCGGCGCATCCGGCGGCCACTGCGACGTGGCGGCGGCGGCGAATCTGACCATTGTCGTCGCGCCGCTGCTGCGCAGCCGTATTCCAACGGTGGTGAAGCGGGTGACCACCCGCCTGACCCCCGGTGAGAGTATCGACGTGCTGGTGACCGACCACGGCATCGCGGTGAACCCGGCGCGCCCGGAAATCCGCGCGCGTCTGGCGGCGGCCGGGATGAAGATCGTCGATATCGGGACGCTGTACGCGCGGGCGATAGCGCTGACCGGCGTACCGAAGCCGATTGCGTTCACCGACAAAATCGTCGGCGTGATCCGCTACCGCGACGGGCGGGTGATCGACACCGTGCGCCAGGTTAAGGAGTAGCGATATGACCACTGCGACGCCCGCGGAAGCGGGTGTCAGCCTGGAGGCGTGGCTGGCGGCGAAAGAACACCGTGCGGCGCGTCAGGCTGACTGGCTGACACGGTATCAACAACCCATTATCTCTCTGACCCTGGTCACGCCGGGAATGGTCAAAGATACTCCGCGCTACCGCAATACCATGGGGGTGGCGCTCCAGATGGGCGACCAGCTGCTGTGGGAGAACCGCTGGCCGGTGCTGGACCGCCAGGTGTGGTGGCTGCCGACCGGGCCGGAAGCGATGTGGTGCGTGGCGCACGGCGCCCCGGAGATCAAGGCCCACTGCGCGGCGCTGGAACAGAGTCATCCGCTCGGCAGGCTGTGGGATCTGGATGTCATTTGTCCGCAGGATGGCCATGTCGGGCGTCTTTCGCTGGGTCTGCATCTGCGCCGCTGTCTGATTTGCGACGAACCGGCGCACGCCTGTTCCCGCTCGCGCAGGCATCCGGTGGAGCAGTTGGTCATGAGCGTGGAGAAGATCATTCATGATTGGTTTGCTCGCGACTAAACGCCGCGCGGTGGACGTACCGCGTTTAGCGCAGGAGGCGCTGTGGCAGGAGCTGGAGCTGACGCCGAAACCGGGGCTGGTGGATCGGCTCAACAGCGGCTCCCACCGCGATATGGACCACGCCCTGTTTGTCCGCAGCATTGCGGCGGTGGCGCCGTGGTTTTCCCGCTTTGCCGAGCTGGGGTTTGCCCATGCGGAGAAACCCGCCGCCGGGCAGCTGCGACGGCTTCGCCCGATGGGCATTGCCTGCGAGCAGGCGATGTATGCGGCGACCGGCGGGGTAAATACGCACAAGGGCGGGATATTCGCTCTCGGCCTGCTCTGTTTTGCCGCCGGACGCCTGCGCAATGTCAGCGCGGAAAGCCTCTGCGCCGAGGTGAGTCTTCTTTGCCGCGGGCTGGTGGCGCGCGAGCTGGCGGGGCGTCGCGGGGCGGCCACCGCAGGCGAACGCCAGTTTCAGCAGTGGGGGTTAACCGGCGCGCGCGGCGAGGCGGAAAGCGGTTTTGCGACGGTGCGCAGCGTCTTGCCCCGCTGGGACGGTCGCCAGCTGCATGATTTATTGCTGCGCCTGATGGCGGTGAATCCGGACAGCAATCTGGTAGCGCGCGGCGGAATGGACGGGCTGAGGTATGTGCAGAACTATGCGCAAACGCTGCTGACAAACGGCTGGGATCGCCGCCGGCTGCTGGCAATGGACAGGGCGCTGATAGCGCGCCATTTAAGCCCGGGTGGGAGTGCGGATCTCTTGTCGGTGGGGTGGGTTTTAGCGAAGTGCGGGTAATGCCCCTCCCCCCTGAACGGGAGAGGGGAGGTACCGCGTATTAATGCGCGACAGTCGTCTGAGCGCCTGCCGGCACACGCACGTGTTTGTACTTGAACAGGGCGACGAAGGCGACGGCCAGCACCAGCGAATAGGCGGCAAAGATCAGCCACACCGGCTGCCAGTCGGTAATACCGTTAGTGGTATACATCTCCACCACTTTCCCGCTGACCACGCCGCCGAGAATACAGCCGAAGCCGTTGGTCATCATCAGGAACATCCCCTGGGCGCTGGCGCGAATTTCAGGTTTGACCTCTTTCTCGACAAACACCGAACCGGAGATGTTGAAGAAGTCGAAGGCGCAACCGTAGACAATCATCGACAGCACCAGCAGCACGGTGCCGAACGGCGTCGGATCGCCATAGGCGAACAGACCGAAGCGCAGCATCCAGGCGAAGATACTGATCAGCATCACGTTCTTGATACCGTAGCGGCTCAGGAAGAACGGGATGGTCAGAATGAACAGCGTTTCGGAGATCTGCGAGATCGACATCATCACCGACGCGTGCTCGACGATAAAGCTGCCGGAGAACAGCGGGTTATTATCGAAGCTGTGCAGGAAGGTATTCCCGAACATGTTGGTGATTTGCAGCTCGGCGCCCAACAGCATGGAGAAGATAAAGAAAATCGCCATACGTTTGTTTTTGAACAGCGCAAAGGCATCCAGGCCCAGCATGGTGCTCCAGCTCTGGTTTTTCTGCTGGTTCGAGACCGGAATATGCGGCAGGGTCAGGGTGAACAGCGCCAGCAACACGGAAAGCGTCGCGCCGATGTACAGCTGCATATGGCTCAGTTCGAAGCCCGCGAAGCTGACGCCCCACATCGCTATGATAAAGCCGATGGTGCCCCAGATACGAATCGGCGGGAAATCGGTCACGATATCCAGGCCGGCGGATTTCAGGCGATAGTAGGAAATGGTGTTGATTAGGCCCAGCGTTGGCATATAGGCCAACGAGTTAAGCAGGATGACGAAGAACATCTCCCCTGGCGTGGTGACCTGGGCCGCCATAAACAGCGTACCTGCCCCCACCAGATGACACAGCGCATAGACCCACTTCGCGCTGATCCATTTATCCGCCACGATGCCCAGCAGGGTGGGCATCAGGACTGCCGCAATACCGAGCGAGCTGTAAACGGCGCCGATAGACGCGCCATCGAACTTAAGCGTCACAAACATATAGGAGCCAAGTGTAGTCAGCCAGCTACCCCACAGGCAGAACTGCAGAAACGACAATATTTTAAGCTGCAGCTTAAGGTTCATGTTATTTTCCTCACAAGATAGCGGGGGATGTGTTGTTATAATAACGTTCATGACTGTTATTTGATGAAATCTTATCAGTAAACGGCGTCATGTTTTGTTACCTTCCGCAAAAAAATGCAATCCACATTAATTTGCAGATTAGATTGTGATGCAAATAACATTTTCGTATGGGTGACAGGGAAAGAGAGCGCCATGCTGCCCTCTCACGAGGAGAGGACAGCGGCGGGGAGACGACGTTTATTTCCGGCGGTAGGTCTTCTGCGCCATGTTGACCTTGTAAAGATAACGGCGAGACTCCGCCGAGGGGTGGCGGCTGGTGAGAGTGGAGTAGACATCCCCCGGCGTCATGCTGTTGATGATATTGGCCGCCTGGACCTTATCGCTGGAGAAGACGCGCAATACGCTACCTGCGCCGCCGTTATAGGCGGTGATCACGGCATAGCGACGCGAGGTCGGGTTATCGATGCCCGACAGATAAACGTTGCTCAGCATCGCCAGATAGGCGGTGCCGGTATCGATATTATTTGCCGGATCGAACAGGTAGCTGCGGCTTGGCAGCCCTGATTTGCCCTGCGAACGGAACACGTCTTTCCCGGCGCTGTGCTGCACAACCTGCATCAGACCCAGGGCATCCGCGTGGCTGACGGCGTAAGGGTTGAAAGAGGATTCGGTCTGCATAATCGCCAGAATCAGCGACTCATCGACGCCATACTTACGCGCCGACTGGCGTACCAGTCCAAGGTATTTATGCGCACGTTTGTCGAGGTGGTTAGGCACCAGATTGATGGTGATGCTGTAGATCATCCGCGGGCCGTTGCTGCGGCTCTTCAGGCGAGTTTGCAGCAGATAGTCGGCAAAGCGCGCGGCGCGCCACTCCCAGCGAATCGACTCGCCGGTGTTATCCACCACCTGGCCATAGAGAAACGGCTCTTTCGAGATCTGAATGTCGTCGACATCGGAATAGAGGTCGATAGAGTTCGGATCGTCGCCCATCAGCAGGGTTTTGATAATCGCCTGGCGCAAGCGCCCGGCGGGGTCGGTACCGGCGATGGTCTCGACGGTGATGGTCCCCTCATCAAAGTTGATGTGGCTGCGGGTCTGATACTGATCGGTATATTTAACGTAGTCCTTCGGCCCGGCGAGCAGAACCTCGTTATAACCCCAAATATTTTCGACGTTATGGGCAAACTGCCCCATCAGAATATCAAAGCCGTTGGTGTCCTTAACCCAGGCTTCGTTGTACTCGCCACCTCGTTTATTCGAGGTGGAACACGAAACGAGCAAAGGCGCAATGAGCGCTAGCGCTAAATATTTTTTCATCATTCCGGGAGCGTGCGTTGTGTTTGTTGTGCTTAAGAGCCGTCAGGCCCTTACTGTTTTTCCGGCGGCGTGTAGCCTTCGATGTGCACATCTTTGCCTTCAAACAGGAATTTGATCATCTCCTGCTCCAGCAGCTTGCGGTGCTCCAGGTTCATCATGTTGAGCTTTTGCTCGTTGATCAGCATGGTCTGTTTGTGTTGCCACTGCGCCCAGGCCTCTTTTGAAATTTCGTTATAGATACGTTTGCCTAGCTCGCCCGGATACAGCTGGAAATCCTGGCCATCCGCTTCACGCTGCAGGAAAGTACAAAAAATCGTTCTGCTCATTATTCATCCTCTTTATTCGCCAGAAAGTCAGGCAGGTGCCCCGGCCTTTAACTGTTGCAACAGGCGCTCCACGGGAGCCGCCAGTCCGACCGACGGCGGCTGGGCTAAGTTATACCAGAGTGCGTTGCCTTCATCCATGCATGCGCCAGATGAATCTACTGTAAGCCACATCGGCACAATATCCAGATGGAAATGGCTGAAAGTGTGGCGGAACGCGGTCAGCTGCGTCAGATTGTCGGCCTTTATCTGCCGCTGAGCCAGCCACTCGCGGAGTCCGGCTTCCTCCTCAAACTGCGGAAAACAGAATAATCCGCCCCATAAACCCACCGGCGGACGTTGCGCGAGAAACACCTCATTGCCGTGCTGCATCAGCAGGAAATAGCCCGTCCGCTGCGGAATAATCTGTTTCGGCTTTTTGCCCGGATATTGTGCCCATGAATGGTTGGCATAGGCCACGCAGCCGTTATTGAGCGGACAGATCTCGCATTTCGGTTTCGAGCGGGTGCAGACCATCGCCCCGAGATCCATCATCGCCTGGTTAAAGCGCTCGACCCCGGCTGCCGGCGTGACCGCTTCGCTGATTTCCCACAGCTGTTTCTCGACCTCTTTTTTCCCCGGCCAGCCGCTGACCGCGTAGCAGCGCGCCAGCACGCGTTTCACGTTGCCATCGAGAATCGGATAATGCTTACCAAGGGAGAGGGATAAGATTGCCCCCGCCGTGGAACGCCCGACGCCGGGCAACGCGGCGACTTCATCAAAGGTCTGCGGGAACTCGCCGCCGTGCAGGCTCGCCACCTGCTGCGCCGCCTTATGTAAATTCCGCGCGCGGGCGTAATAGCCGAGCCCGGTCCACAGATGCAGGACTTCATCCAGCGGCGCCGCGGCCAGATCGGTTACCGTCGGGAAGCGGGCCATAAAGCGTTCGAAATAGGGAATCACCGTAGCGACCTGCGTTTGTTGCAACATCACCTCAGAGAGCCATACTTTGTAGGGCGTTTTGCCGATTTGCCAAGGCAGGGTTTTACGCCCGTATTTGTCGTACCAGTCCAGCACCTGGGCTGAAAATTGCGCGGCGAGAAAAGTCAAAGCTACAGCTCCGGAATCGCGATAACAGGGGGGCAGATTGCAGCATAAGGGCGACAGGCTGTAAACCCTTGCATCCGCCGGGTAACTTTGGATAATGCCCGTTTTCCGCACACTCTCACAAGCAGACTTAACTTTTATGAAAAACGACGTCATATCTCCGGAATTCGATGAAAACGGCCGCCCGCTGCGCCGCATTCGTAGCTTCGTCCGCCGCCAGGGCCGCCTGACCAAAGGGCAGCAGCACGCGCTGGACACTATTTGGCCGGTGATGGGCGTTGAGTTCAACGATGCGCCGCTCGACTTCCCGACCCTGTTTGGCCGCGAAGCGCCGGTGACCCTCGAAATCGGTTTCGGCATGGGCGCCTCGCTGGTGGCGATGGCGAAAGCGAAACCCGAGCAGAATTTTCTCGGTATTGAGGTACACTCCCCGGGCGTGGGAGCCTGTCTGGCTTCCGCCGAGGAAGAGGGGGTGCAGAACCTGCGCGTGATGTGTCACGATGCGGTTGAAGTGTTGCACACCATGATCCCGGACAACTCGCTCAATATGGTCCAGCTGTTTTTCCCTGACCCGTGGCATAAAGCGCGGCATAATAAACGCCGTATCGTCCAGGCGCCTTTTGCCGAGCTGGTGAAAAGCAAACTGAAGCTGGGCGGCGTCTTCCATATGGCGACCGACTGGGAAGCGTATGCCGGGCATATGCTGGAGGTGATGTCATCGCTTGATGGGTATCGTAACCAGTCTGCAAGCAACGATTATGTACCGCGCCCGGAATCGCGCCCGGTAACCAAATTTGAACAGCGTGGCCATCGTCTTGGCCACGGCGTATGGGACTTAATGTTCGAAAGGGTGAAATAATGGCAAAGAATCGTAGCCGTCGTCTGCGTAAAAAAATGCATATCGACGAATTTCAGGAAATGGGCTTTTCCGTCGCCTGGCGTTTCCCGGAAGGGAGCACTGAAGAGCATATCGATCAGACCGTGAATGACCTGATTAATGAAGTGATTGAGCCGAACAAACTGGCGTTTGACGGCAGCGGCTACCTCTCCTGGGAAGGCCTGATCTGCATGCAGGAAATCGGTAAATGCACCGAAGAGCACCAGGCTCTCGTGCGCAAGTGGCTGGAAGATCGCGGGCTTGCCGATGTGCGCACCAGCGAACTTTTTGACGTCTGGTGGGACTAAGTCTGACAAGGGTCGGCAATTGCCGACCCGTTTTGTCTGAAGGGAGTTTTATGATGCGCAAAACGCTGCTGGCGGTGGCGCTGTCCGTGACCGCTCTGTCCGCCCATGCGGACTATCAGTGTAGCGTCACGCCGCGTGACGACGTGATCCTCAGCCCACACCAGGTGCAGGTGAAAGGGGAGAACGGCGATCTGGTGATTATGCCGGACGGCAACCTGACCTGGAACGGAAAACAGTATACTCTGACGGCCGCCCAGCGCGAGCAGGCTCAGGATTATCAGGCAGGCTTGCGCAGCAGCCTGCCGTGGATAGATG
This sequence comes from Klebsiella sp. NPDC088457, assembly GCF_044900465.1. Lineage (NCBI taxonomy): Bacteria > Pseudomonadati > Pseudomonadota > Gammaproteobacteria > Enterobacterales > Enterobacteriaceae > Klebsiella > Klebsiella sp. NPDC088457. The sequence goes on from NZ_JBJDNH010000039.1 coordinate 19,239, forward strand.
ACGGCGCGCGCGCCAGAGTCGAGAAGGGGCGTCAGGCGCTGGATAAAATCATTACCGAGCAGGTCGGCACCAGCAGCAGTATGCACGGTCGTCTGACGAAGCTCGATGCGCAGCTGAAAACCCAGATGAACCGCATCATTGAACATCGCAGCGACGGCCTGACCTTCCACTATAAAGCGATCGATCAGGTACGTGCCGACGGCCAGCAGCTGGTTAACCAGGCGATGGGCGGGATCCTGCAGGACAGCATTAACGAGATGGGCGCGAAGGCGGTGCTGAAAGGCGGAGGCAACCCGCTGCAGGGGATCCTTGGCAGTCTTGGCGGTCTGCAAACGGCGATTCAGGAAGAATGGAAAAACCAGGAAGCGGATTTCCAGAAATTTGGCAAAGACGTCTGTAGCCGCGTGGTCTCTCTCGAAGAGAGCCGTAAGGCGCTGGTAAGCTCGCTGAAATAACGCTTTTTTGCGGTACGCCCCGGAATTCCGGGGCGTACCGCGTCCTCTGATCTCAGGCTCGCCCGTGCGATACGCGGGAGCGGCGGGCCAGAGAGTCAATAATCACCGCTATCGCCAGCACGCAGCCGGTAATGATGTAGCGCAGCGATGACGGCAGATTCAACAGCGTCAGACCATTCGATATCGACTGAATCACGATGATCCCCAGCAGAGCGGACCAGGCGCTGCCGCGCCCGCCGAACAGGCTGGTGCCGCCGATCACCGCCGCCGCAATGGCATTCAGGTTCACATCGCCGGTTCCGGCCTGCTGGCTGGCGGAGGCCAGACGGGAAGCGGCCAGGATGCCGCCGAACGTCGCCAGCGTGGTACAGAGCACAAAGGCGCTGACGTAAATAGCCCGCACGTTGATCCCCGAACGGCGAGCGGCCTCGCGGTTGCCGCCGACGGCAAACATTGAGCGCCCCCATTTGGTCCGCTTGAGCGCATAGTTGAGGATCATCACGAAGGCGACGAACAGGCCGAAAATCCACGGTATGCCGCGCCCGAGGTTGAGATAGAAAACGGCGGCTTCAAAGATTACCGTCAGCAGAACGGCGCGCAGCAGCAGCGAGCTGACGGCTTCCGCAGAAAGGTTCGCGGCCAGGCGGCGCGTCCGGGTTTTGACGCCAAAGGCGAGTATCGCCAACCCGGGCAACAGCGCCATGATATGGGAGAACCAGCCCGGCATCACCATCAGCTGGCCGAAGCGCACCAGCGGGGACGCGTAGGGCAGGTTGATGCTGCCGCTGGGGCCGAGGATATACAGCTGCAGTCCGAGCAGCGCCAGCAGGCCAGCCAGCGTTGCGACGAAGCTTGGCATTCCGACGCGGTTATACAACAGCGCGTAAATCAGGCCGACGGCGATACCGCACAGCAGCGCGACGGCAATCGCCGCGGCCACCGGCCAGCCGGCGTTCACCCACAGTACGCCGACGATCGCCGAGGAGAGACCGCTCATCGAGCCAACCGAGAGATCGATTTCGCCAAGCATCAGCACGCAGACGATCCCCAGCGAGATAAATCCCACGGTGGCGCAGTCAAAAAGCAGGTTCACCAGGTTATTGGGCGCAATAAAGACCGGATTGAGCCAGGTGAAAACCAATGAGATCACGATTAGCCCGGCGATAACCGGGGCGGTGCCCAGATCGCCGGTCTTGATACGATTGATTTGCGCGCGCACCGCGCCGAACAGACCGTCGTTGTGCTGGACGCGCTCATCGCTGCGATCCAAAGCGGGGCGGGATTCTGTCTTGCTGTTCATAAAATTAAATCACTCCAGAAGAACTTAACTGTGATTTACGTTCGACGCGGCGTGAAACGGCGTTCTCAGTCGCACCGGTAATGGCCGCCACGAGGTCCTGGTTGGATGCGTCGGGGGTGAAGATGCCTTTATTGCGCCCGAGCCGCAGCACCACGATGCGATCGGCCACCGCGCGGACGTCTTCCATGTTGTGGCTGATAATAATCACCCCGAGGCCGCGCTCGCGAACGCGTTCAATCAGGTTGAGAACTTCCGCCGTCTGGGCGACGCCGAGCGCCGCTGTGGGTTCATCGAGCATGATAATTTTGGGGTTCATCAGCAGGGAGCGCGCAATCGCCACGGTCTGGCGCTGGCCGCCGGAGAGCGAGGCGACGGGCTCGCGAACCGACGGAATTCTGGCGGCCAGCTCCTGCAACAGCGTCCATGCCCGAACCTCCATCGCCACCTCGTCGAGCTGCAAAGGTGAAATCTCGTGACCTAAAAACAGGTTTGCCACCACGTCGAGGTTTTCGCACAGCGCTAAATCCTGAAAGACCGTGGCGATACCGTATTCCAGCGCTTTCCCCGGGCTATCCAGGGTCACGCTCTGACCGTCGAACTCGATGGTGCCGGTGGTCGGCTGATGTACGCCGGCGAGGATTTTGACCAGCGTGGATTTTCCCGCGCCGTTATCGCCGACCAGGGCGACCACTTCGCCGGCATGAACCTCCAGCTCAATATCCGTCAATGCGGAGACCGCGCCAAAGTGTTTGGAGACATTACTCAGTTTCAGAATCGGTTGCCTGGTGCTGGCGACGATGTCTTGTTGTTGCGACATAAAAAAGACCTCAATGATGGCGAAACTGCGTCCGTCGGCGACGACGGGCGCAGGGGCAGCATTATTTCTCAATACCTAATTTCTGGCAGGCCGCGGCATACTCGCCGGTACACACCTGAGCGTAGGTCTGGATCTTTTTATCGAAGATTTCCGCTTTGATATTTTTTACGGTGATCACCGCCGGGGTAAAGAGCTGAGAAGGCGTGTTGTACAGCGTAGTGCTCGCCTGCGGTTTCTTACCCTGAATGAGTTCCACGGCCACTTTCGCCGCGGCGGCGGCAACGATTTCTGACGGTTTGGAGATGGTGTTGTACTGGTCGCCGGCGATGATTAACTGCAGCGCGGCGATAGTGGCGTCGTTACCGGTGACCGGCGGCACGGGCTGGACGCCGGCGGCTTTAAAGGCGGCGATCGCGCCGCCGCCGGTGCCATCATTGGCGGCGACCACGCCTTTAATCTGGTCGCCGAAGCGGGTGATTTGCCCGGCGGCCCACTCCTGCGCTTTTGGCGGCGCCCACTCCGGAGTATCGAACTCCGCCAGCGTTTTATACCCCGACTCTTTCAGGCCGCGATGGATACCGTCGCGAATCAAACCGGCGGCAGCATCGGTCGGCGAGCCGTTAATTTGCAGGACTCCGGCGTCTTTCGCCACGCCGCTCTCTTTCAGATGGTCGACCAACGATTTAGAAATCGCATAGCCAATCCCTTCGTTATCAAACGAAACGTAGAAATCCGCCGGTTTGCCGGGGATAGGGCGATCGTAGGCGATCACTTTGACATCCTGCGCCTGGGCGTTTTCCACCAACGCGGCGGCGGCGGAGGAGTCTACCGGATCGAGCACGATAACCTTCGCCCCCTGGGCGATGACCGAGTTGAATTGCTGCTGCTGTAGCGTGGCGCTGGCATTAGCATTTTGATAAATGACTTTGCAATCGGCGCACAGCTTGCTCATTTCGGCTTTGAATCCCGGGAAATCATGCTGTTCATAGCGGGTGGAGGCCTGGTCGGGCATGAGAAATGCCACGGTGGCGGATTCCGCCGCGTGAGCAGAGGCGACAATTCCGCCGGATATTGTTGCGAGTGCGATAAAAATATTACGGTAATTCATTGTATTACCCTCTTTTTTATATGCTTGAATCCGCCGGGCTGCGCCAACGTCATCAAGACTTTTTTAATAAGAGTTACCAATATTTCACATGTAGGATACTTCGGTTTTACATTTGCTCAACCGATGAAGCAGGATTACCACCGCGCAAAAATGGAGTCAAGAAATGGAAAAATGTTGATGCAGATTTGTGATTGGTTGCAAAGAATTGAATAAAAAACCAGCAGGGGATTTGACCGAAGCGCGGGTGAAAAAAACGACGGTGAGAGGAGGAATGCAGGAAAAAACGGGCGGCGGAGGGCCGCCCGCGGCGTTACTCTTCGCTGAGAAACAGCTCCAGCAGCGAGTTTAAAAACAGCTTGCCGTGCTCGGTTATCTGCCAGGCGTGAGCATCTTCAACCAGGTAGCCCTGGGCGATGGCGGCATCGAGTTGCTGGCGAATCACGCGCTCATCCAGGCCGGTATAGCGGCTGAATTCGCGGCGCGGCGCGGCTTCCAGCAGACGAAAACGGTTCATAAAGAACTCGAACGGTTTATCGTTGACCTCGACATCATGCTGGCGTTCGAGGTAACGACCTTCCATGTACCCCCGCGGATGGCGCGTTTTTGCGGTACGCAGGATCCGCCCGTCCGGGAAGGTAATCTTGCCGTGCGCCCCGCAGCCGATGCCGAGGTAGTCGCCAAAGCGCCAGTAGTTCAGGTTGTGCTGACACTGATAGCCCGGTTTGGCATAGGCCGAGGTTTCATACTGCTGATAGCCCGCCGCCGTCAGCAGGCGATGCCCCTGCTCAAAAATATCCCACAGCGCGTCGTCATCCGGCAGTACCGGCGGGCGCGAACCGAACAGGGTATTCGGCTCAATGGTCAGCTGATACCAAGAGAGATGCGGCGGATTGAGTGCAATCGCCTGACGCAGATCGTCCAGCGCCTCATCCAGCGACTGGTCCGGCAGACCGTGCATCAGATCGAGGTTGAAGCTGCGCAGCCCGAGGCCGTTGGCCAGATGCGCCGCCCGTTTGGCTTCGTCCGGGCCGTGAATACGACCCAGGCGCTGCAGTTTAGGCTCGCTAAAGCTTTGCACGCCGATGGAGATGCGGTTCACTCCCGCGCGCTGGTACTCGACGAAGCGATCGGCTTCCACGGTGCCAGGGTTGGCCTCCATGGTGATCTCCGCCGCGGCGGCCAATGGCAGGCAGTCGCGTACGCCGTCGAGCAGGGTTTGCATCGCCGGGCCGGAAAGCAGGCTCGGCGTACCGCCGCCGATAAAAATGGTCCCGATTTCACGCCCCTGGGCATAGGCCGCATCGGCCCGCAGGTCGGTCAGCAGATGCTGCACATAGTCATCGTGCGGCACCTCGCCCTTCAGCGCATGCGAGTTAAAGTCGCAGTACGGGCATTTCTGTACGCACCAGGGGATATGAATATACAGGCTCAGAGGCGGCAAATTAGCCATTACGCAATGCTTCCAGTAACAGTTTCAGCGCGCGTCCACGGTGGGAGATGGCGCTTTTTTCTTCACGGCTGAGTTCCGCGGCGGTTTTCCCCGCTGACGGAACAAAGAAAATCGGGTCGTAGCCGAAGCCGCCGGTTCCTGCCGCTTTACGGGTAATCACCCCCGGCCAGCTGCCATGACAGACGATCGGCGTAGGATCGGCGGCATGACGCAGATAGACCAGCACGCAGTGGAACTGCGCCTGCCGTTGCTCGTCCGGGACCTCCTGCAGGGCATCAAGCAGTTTTTCCAGATTCTGCTGGTCGCTGGCATCTTCGCCGGAATAGCGGGCGGAATAGATCCCCGGCGCGCCGCCCAGAGCGTCTACCGCGATACCGGAGTCGTCGGCAATGGCCGGTAGCCCGGTTATCTGAGCGGCATGGCGCGCTTTCAGAATCGCGTTTTCGATAAAGGTCAGCCCGGTCTCTTCGGCGGAATCCACGCCCAGATCGGTTTGCGCCACGATATCCAGACCAAAATCTTCCAGCAGCGAGGCCAGCTCGCGAACCTTGCCGGCGTTACCGGTGGCGAGAACAACTTTTTGCATCATTAATCCTGTTTATTCTGTCAGCGCCGCGACCGCGGTCGGGATCTGTTGCGGGTTGATGATTTTTATCTGTTTGTGGCGGCCAAGCTCCCCTTTTTCAAGCAGTACCTGGCTTTTGGCGACACGAAACTGTTTGGCGAGGAATTTCACCAGATGGGCGTTAGCCTGACCATCAACGGGTGGAGCGGTAATGGCGACTTTCAGTTCGTCGCCATGTAAACCTACGATGCTGTCGCGGCTGGCTTTGGGCTGAATATACAGCCGCAGCACCAACCCGTCAGCGCAGACTTCGACGGCACTCATAGCGCCATCCACAGCCCCGGAAGCAGAACGTTGCCCGTCGCCTGCAGCAGCTCGGCGATGCCCATGTTGACCACATACAGCAGCAGCACCAGCACCATTGGCGAGAAGTCGATACCGCCCATTGACGGCAGCATTCTGCGAATCGGGCGCAGCAGCGGATCGGCCAGCTGCATCAGAACGAACTCTACCGGGCTACGGCCCTGGCTGACCCAGCTCATAATCGCCATCAGCAGCAGAACCCAGAAAATGAGCAGGCCGACGGTTTTAATCAGAATCAGCAGCGCGGAAATCCAGATAATCGGCTGGAAGGTAACCACCATAAACAGCACGATAGCCTTTATGACGCAAAGAATGAATGCGATCAGCAGCGAAGAGCTGTCGATAGGGCCCATGGCCGGAATAATGCGTCGCAGCGGCCCGACGATAGGCTGGGTGACCTTAACGACAAACTGCGAAAACGGGTTGTAAAAGTCGCAGCGTGCCCACTGCATCCAGACGCGTAGCAACATGATCATCGTGTACAGTTCAATGACCGTTGCCAGCAGGAAAGTCAACGTCTTCATGGCGTTCCTCAGATTCCTTAATTTTTGCTGTAGTCGCGCGCACCGAATATCGCGGTACCGATGCGCACCATCGTGCTTCCCGCCGCGATTGCGGCTTCCATATCATCCGACATGCCCAGAGACAAGGTATCGACCGTAGGGTAATGCGTTTTGAGTCGCGCAAATGCTACCGCCATTTGTTGGGCCACGGCAAACTGCCTTACATATTCTGACTCAGGTGCCGGAATAGCCATCAGCCCGCGCAACCGCAGGTTAGGCAGCGCGGCGATCTCCGCCGCCAGGGCGTCCAGCGCCTGCACAAGGATGCCCGATTTGCTTTGCTCATCGCTAATGTTTATTTGAATCAATACATTGAGCGGTGGCAAGTGCGCCGGACGCTGCTCGCTAAGCCGCGTGGCGATTTTCAGGCGATCGACGGTATGGCACCAGTCAAAGTGTTCCGCCACCAGACGGCTTTTGTTGGACTGCAAAGGCCCGATAAAGTGCCACTGCAGATGTCGGGCGCCGGCCTGCTGAAAGTGGCGAATTTTCTCCACCCCTTCCTGAACGTAGTTTTCACCAAAAGCCACCTGGCCTGCTGCCATCGCCTCTTCAATCGCGCTCACAGGTTTGGTTTTACTTACTGCAAGCAACGTCACTTCTTCTGGAGCGCGGCCGCAGCGTGCGGCAGCGTCTGAGATTTTGTCCCGGACCTGTGCCAGGTTATGCGCAATATCGTTCATATTCCGAGGATGAGTTATGGAGCTGGAAGAAATCGTGGCCCTTAGTGTAAAGCATAACGTCTCCGATCTACACCTGTGCAATGCCTCAGCGGCGCGCTGGCGTCGCCAGGGAAAGCTGGAGGCGGCCCCTTTTCACTCGCCGGATATCGCTAAACTGCTTAACGACTGGCTTAACGAAAAGCAGTTAGCCCAGTGGCAGGCCAACGGGCAGGTGGACTTTGCCTTAACGCTGGCCAGCGGCGCGCGTCTTCGCGCCAGCGCATTTTCCCACGTGCGGGGACTATCGCTGGCGCTGCGCTTACTGCCGCGAAGCTGCCCCCGGCTTGAGGAGCTCAGCGTCCCGACGGCGCTGACGGAACTGCTGCGCGAAGAAAGCGGTCTGATTCTGGTCGCCGGCGCGACCGGCAGCGGGAAATCGACCACCCTGGCAGCGATGGTCAACCACCTTAATCAATGTCTTGATGGCCATATTCTGACCCTCGAAGATCCGGTGGAATATCTCCATGTCAGTGAACGAAGCCTGATTCAGCAACGGGAAATCGGTCGCCATAGTCCCTCCTTTGCTGCAGCTTTACGGGTCGCGCTGCGCCAGGATCCCGACGTCATCCTTCTTGGGGAGCTGCGCGATAGCGAAACCATCCGTCTGGCGCTGACCGCTGCTGAGACCGGGCATCTGGTGATGGCTACACTGCATACCCGCGGGGCCGCACAGGCGGTTGAACGGCTGGTCGACGTCTTTCCCGCTCAGGAGAAAGAGCAGGTCCGTAGCCAGCTTGCAGGAAGTTTGTGTGCGGTACTCGCGCAAAAATTGCTACCGGATACCTCAGGCGGAAGAGTTGCGCTATACGAGCTTTTGGTCAATATCCCGGCGGTGGCGAATTTGATCCGTGAGGGGAAAACTCATCAGTTGCCCGGCGTGATGCAAACCGGACAACAGGCCGGAATGCAGACTTTTACGCAAAGTTTTCAACAACGTGTATCATCTGGCCGCTTATAAGCGCCGCTTTAATATTCCGTGGTCATGCCAGTTTGTTGTTATCGTAATGTTTTATTAATGTTTGTTGGTATTAAAATGAAATATCGCTTAGGGTAAGTCTGTTACGGTGTGGAATGCCGGGTATAAATTTTGAAATGATATTATCTTCGCAGAACAGGGAAAAAATAAGATTATCTTTTGACACTTTTCATTGGTTCGAATTATGCTTGTTTCTGGGGCCAGGAGGGTCCCTGTAGAATATTGTGTTGAAATGTAAATTTATTAATTTGTTTGTCATTCTGGTTTGATTCATTTAACCACCATGATGGTGGGCGCTTGCTAAGGAGAGTTTTAAGTGATTAATTTATCAGGTAGTTTTCCTTGTTCTTGTCAGCTTGTCTTTATTACTCATCCGACTATTCAGAGTAAGGCATTTGCCTCTTACCTGACCGAAGCCTTGTCCGTTAAGGTGATGCTGCATAATATCAATAAGCCCCAGCCTCAGCGTTTTTCGAAAGAGAGTGTAATATTGTTTGATATCGCGGTGTCGAATAAAAAGCTGAATGGTGCGTGGCGAGATATTATTCGTTCTTATGCTCATAACCCGCGACTGCTGATTATCAACAGCGCGCAAAAATATGAACTCTATGAAATGGCGCAGTGGCCGGCTCTGTATGGCGTATTCCGTCACGACGATGATGAATTGCGTTTAATTGAGGGCATTAAGGCTGTACTTAATGGCCAACAGACGGCCGAATTGAGCGTGATGCACCCGGCGATGTATGCCGTGGATCAGGCATCGCGCCCGGCGGAAAGCTCCCCACTGACCGAGCGGGAATGTGAAATTCTGAATGAGCTCCGTGGCGGCGCGACCAATATGGATATTGCCCGTGCGCTGTTTATTAGCGAGAACACGGTGCGGACCCATCTGTACAACGTTTTCCGTAAACTGAGCGTGAAGAACCGTACCCAGGCTGTCAGCTGGGCGAATGAGCACTTGCGTCACTAAGGCGATAAGTCGCGGTAAGGTTGATGGCGCCATGGTGCGGAAGGTGGCGTCATCAACCCTGTTCGGGTTTAAAAACCCTGCTCGAAGTAGCTTTCCAGAATAATGACCGCTGAGGCGGAATCGATGCTGCCTTTATTCAGGGCGCGAGATCCGCCGTGCTCGAATAGCCCGGCGCGGGCTTCGACCGTGCTCAGGCGCTCGTCGTGGAGGGTGATCTTCACGCCAAAACGACCATGGATTTTATTGGCGAAGTTACGTGCGCGCGCGGTCAGCGGCTGTTCTGTGCCGTCCATATTCAGCGGCAAGCCGACGATGACGGCCTCAGGCTGCCACTCCTTAAGCAGCTTCTCGATAACGTTCCAGTCCGGTTTACCGTCCTGCGCTTTCAGTGCCGGCAGGGGACGAGCGGTGCCGGTAATGCGTTGACCGACGGCGACGCCGATGCTTTTGGTGCCGAAATCAAAACCCAGCAGCGTTCCGCTCATTACGCATGCCCCGCTACGCCAGGCATCGTCACGATATCGATACCAATCAGCCTCGCCGCATCACGCCAGCGGTCGGCTATCGGCGTTTTAAACAAAATATTTTGATCCGCCGGAGCCGTCAGCCAGGCGTTATCAAGAATTTCCTGCTCCAGCTGACCTTTCTCCCATGAGGCGTAGCCCAGCGCCACCAGCACGTTGTCTGGCTGCTTATCCGTGCCAAGCGTTTCCAGCACGTCGCGAGAGGTGGTGATCACCGTATTATCGGAAATACGAATGCTGGAGGAAAAATCAGAGGGCGGCGAGTGCAGAATAAAACCGCGGTCTTCGGCCAGCGGCCCGCCAAGCATCACCGGTTTATCCAGACGAATGTCCGGATTACGCGGCTCAGCGACGATATTCAATTTTTCCAGAATTCCGTCAATCTGCAGATTTTCCAGCGGCTTATTGATGATAATACCCATGGCGCCCTCGTCGTTGTATTCGCAGATATAAACCACGGAGCGGCGGAAAATGGGATCCTGAAGAGCAGGCATGGCAATCAGAAAGTGATGCTGTAAATTCATTGTCAGAGGTTCTGTTCCTGGTTCAAAAAGCAGCACCCAGTATGCGGGTAAAGTGCGAGACTGTCGATTCAACTTTATCTTTCAGGCGACAGGAGCGTTGATTTCCTCGCTCAACCCGGTCACATAGCGGACTATGCTCCCGGGCATTCGCTGCGTCATCGCCTTCCTGTAGCCCGCAATCTCGCGTTGAATCACGTGGTGTATCTTTCAGGCGACAGGAGCGTTGATTTCCTCGCTCAACCCGGTCACATAGCGGACTATGCTCCCGGGCACTCGCTGCGTCATCGCCTTCCTGTAGCCCGAAATCTCGCGTTGAATCACGTGGTGTATCTTGCTGGCGCCCGAGGGGACTTATTTATTGATGCGTTTCTCGATAGCGTCCATCAGCATTCCGGTGATGGAAATCGGGAAGGCCGCTTCGATTTCGCGCACGCAGGTGGGGCTGGTGACGTTAATCTCCGTCAGACGATCGCCGATGATATCCAGACCGACGAAGATCAGCCCTTTGGCCTTCAGCGTTGGGCCGACGCGGCGGGCAATGGCCCAGTCGCTGTCGCTCAGCGGACGCGCTTCACCGCGCCCCCCGGCAGCGAGATTGCCGCGGGTTTCTCCGCCCTGCGGGATACGGGCCAGGCAGTAAGGAACCGGCTCGCCGTCGACCACCAGCACGCGCTTATCACCGTCTTTAATCGCCGGTAGATAGTTCTGCGCCATGCAGTAGCGGCTACCCAGCTCGGTCAGCGTCTCGGCGATCACCGGCAGGTTAGGGTCACCCTCTTTCACCCGGAAAATGGAGGCCCCGCCCATGCCGTCCAGCGGCTTGAGGATAATATCGCCATGCTTCTCCCAGAAGGCTTTCAGCTGGGCTTTATTACGCGTCACCAGGGTTTCCGGCGTCAGGTCGGCAAACCAGGCGGTGAACAGCTTCTCGTTACAGTCCCGCAGGCTCTGCGGCTTGTTGACGATCAGCGTACCTTTATCTTCGGCACGCTCCAGAATGTAGGTGGCGTAAATAAACTCGGTATCGAACGGCGGATCTTTGCGCATCAGAATGACGTCGAGATCCGCCAGCGCCAGATCCTGCTCGCCGGTAAACGCGTACCACTTATCGTAATTCTGCTCCACGCTCAGCTTGCGCGTGTGGGCGCGGGCTTCACCGTTAATTAAGTACAGGTCGTTCATCTCCATATAATGGAGTTCATAGCCGCGACTCTGCGCTTCCAGCAACATAGCGAAGCTGGTGTCTTTCTTGATGTTGATGGTTGCGATGGGGTCCATCACGATGCCGAGCTTGATCATTGTAATTCTCCGTTAACGCTTCAACCTAAGTCGCCAAAACGCACCTGCAGGGCGGTAATGGCAGTTAGCGCAGTTGTCTCTGTACGTAGAACGCGCGGTCCCAACAGAATATCAGTAAACTGATAGCGAGCGGTCATTGCGATCTCCTCCGCCGACAGTCCTCCTTCCGGGCCAATCAGCAGACGAATACGTTCCACCGGCAGCGGCAAGGTGTTGATGCTGGCGCTGGCGCGAGGGTGCAGGTTGAGCTTCAGGCTATCGTCCTGCTCCGCGCACCATGCTTCGAGCTGCATCGCCGGGCGAATTTCCGGCACCACGTTACGACCGCTCTGCTCGCAGGCGGCAATGGCGATTTTCTGCCACTGCTGGATCTTTTTCTGCAAACGTTCGGCGTCCAGTTTAACGCCGCAGCGCTCGGAAAACAGTGGCGTAATGAGGCTTACACCCAGTTCAATCGATTTCTGGATGGTGAACTCCATTTTTTCACCGCGCGACATCACCTGGCCCAGATGGATGTGCAGCGGCGACTCGCGATCGTCCGTCTCGCCGCTTATCACCTCAACCAGAACGTTTTTCTTACCGGCTTCGGCAATCACGGCCGCGAAAACCTGATTACTGCCGTCAAAAAGCTGGATTGCCTGGCCTTTGCCCATGCGTAAAACGCGGCCAACGTGGTTGGCGGCATCTTCAGAAAGGGCGATTTGGCTACCGACGGTAACAGGCTCCGGGTGGTGGATGCGAGGGATGCGCATACTTGATATTCCGTTCTTCGCGCAGATGCCGTCTTCCCCACCATTGAGCAACACGGGATCTGCAATTAACAATTGCCGCTAGTGTAGGTTAGCTCTTTTGCGCCTGGCAAGCTTGCTGGACATACGGATTGTGGTTGCCCTGAACTTTGGCGATGCGCGCGTCGCGTTCGCACTCCCAGGCGCTCACCGGATACATTTTATTCCAGGCGGTAAAAAGCTGGGTTTGCTGGCGGGAAAGGGTCAGCTGATAGGTATCGCGCATATAGAAGTAGGTGCGGGCGATAGAACCGCGAGCGCGGGCCGGCGGCTCGGCGACTTTATCTTTAAAATCGACCTTCATGGCACACTGGCCATACTGGCCCTCGCCGCCGTTCCACTGGCTGTACATAAAGTTGGCGCGGTCGCCGTTGACTTCGCCCACCGCCGGCTGCAGGTTGTGCATATCGCTTTCCATCTGGCGATAGACCGGATCTTTGGCGCAGTTTTTACGCCCGCCATCCTGCCAGCACTGGCGCTGGTGGCCGAACTGCCATGCCGGAACGACGTGCTCCCATTCAACCCGGCTGGCGCGGTTCTCATTTTTACGCACTTTATAGCCGCAAGATTGCAGGTCGATAACGCCTTTTTTCCCCTGCCAGTCGATTTTACAGCCGCAGTAGAAGTCGCCGGGGACGTCGGCATTGACCTTCACGCCGGCGGCTTTGGCCTGAGAAAAGCTGTTGATACCTTCCGCCGCGGCCTGGCCGCCACAGGCTGCGGCCAGAAACGCCGCAGTAAAAACATAAATACGGGACATCGTGAACTCCGTGTCAAAACGAGCCCGCAACGTAGCGAATGCGATTGTCAGATGCAATCAGTCAGATCAGAAAATTTCCAGTTATAGCCGATAATTAGGTGTCGGCGACCAGCAGATCGCCGCAGTGAACGCAGCGGTAGGTGGCTTCGCCGCGCACCACCCGATTGTGGCGGCGGACGGTAAGCTGGTGCTGCTGGCAGCGACAGCGATAGGGAAAGGTGTTCTGACGGACGGAGTCGAGTTCAAAACGGTGGGTGCGGCGAGCGGCGACGCCGAGCACGCTTTCCATCATCCATTTCCACTCTTTGCCGTGCGGCGCCACGCGGCCGAAGTGTTTCCACACCAGCAGATGCGCCAGTTCGTGCGGGACGACCTCATCAATAAATGCCTGCTGGTTTTCCAGCAGCAGCACCGGGTTGAGGCGAATTTCGTTTTTTTCCAGCCAGGCGGTGCCGGCGGAGGTGCCGCGCTGCTGATAGACCAGAGTGGGTTCCGGGTAATTGCGGCCAAGCTGGCGATTCGCCTGGGCGAGTTTTTCCCGCAGGCTGCGCATAACGGCCTGTTGAATGGCGATGGGAATTCGGGGTGTTTTCATAGTGCCAGAGGATAGTGCGGCGTGAAGGGGAGAGCAAGGGGAAGACGCTTCCTCCCGCGAGAGGAGGAAGCGTGACGGTCAGTCGCGGGCGCCGATTTCGCGCAGCGGGCGGCCTTTCATCAGGTTACGTTCGATGTGTTCCAGCGACACGTTTTTGGTTTCCGGGATAAGCCACAGAGTCAGGAGGATGAACAGGACGTTCAGCCCGCCGTAGACCCAGAAGGTGTTGGCGTTGCCCAGAGAGTTAAGCATGGTCAGGAAGGTCGCCCCGACGATCATGTTGGCAATCCAGTTTGTCGCCGTTGAGCAGGTGATGCCGAAATCGCGGCCTTTCAGCGGCTGAATTTCCGAACACAGGACCCAAATCAGCGGACCGGCGCTCATCGCGAAGCCGACGATAAACATCAGCAGCATCAGCACGGAGAAGTACTGGGCGGTCGCTGAGTGAATCCCGATATGCATCATGGAGCCCAGGACGCCCATGCCGACGGCCATGACGATAAAGCCGAGGAGCAGCGTCGGTTTACGGCCCCAGCGGTCCACCAGCCCGATGGCGATAAAGGTCGCCAGCACGTTAGTCAGACCGACGATCACGGTGCCCCACATCTGTTCGGTGGTATTGGCATAACCCGCCAGTTCAAAAATCTTCGGCGCGTAATACATGATGACGTTCATCCCGGTGAACTGCTGCATCACCTGTAACAGGATGCCGAGGAATACCGCGCGACGGAAGTTGCTGTTTTCTTTAAACAGTTCCCAGCCGGACTGTTTAATCTTCAGGCTTTCCCGGATTTCATCCAGCTCGCGTTTTGCCTCTGCGCTGGTATCACGCAGGCGCATCAGTACGCGTTCGGCATCGACAAAGCGGCGTTTGGCGGCAAACCAGCGCGGGCTGTCCGGCAGGAAGATAACGCCAATCAGCAGCAGAACCGCCGGGATGATAATCACTCCTAGCATCCAGCGCCATGCGCCGCTGTAGCTGAAGGCGGTATCCGACAGATAGGCGCCGAGAATCCCGATGGTAATCATCAGCTGATACATCGAAATCATGCTGCCGCGAATTTTTTCCGGCGCGATTTCGGACAGGTACAGCGGGGCGGTATAGGAGGCGACGCCAACGGCGAGGCCCAGCAGGACGCGGGAAACCAACAGCACTTCGACGTTCGGGGCGGCGGCCGAGAACAGCGAACCGGCGACGAACAGGATCGCGCCGATCATCAGGCTTTTTTTCCGGCCGAGGCGGAAAGAGAGCCAGCCGCTGCCGACGGCGCCGACGGCGGCACCGAACATCATGGAGCTCACGACCCATTCCTGGGTGTGGGCGCTGATCTGGAACTCGTTGGCAATAAAGGGTAAGGCACCCGCGATGACGCCGATATCAAGGCCAAAAAGCAGGCCCGCCAGCGCGGCGAGGAAACAGACAAAGAACGTCATCGTCTTGTTCGAGCGCCCTTGTTTTTTGTTGTCAGGCATAACGCCCTCCAGTTGAGTTATTGATTCTGTCGATACTTAGGGTAGGGGAGTCCATCGTAAAAAAACGTGATACCAATCACGGCTGTGTAATCGGTTACACCAAGGTAAAGAAGTGTAATTATTTAAAAATGATTAAATTCAGCTATATATATGATTATAGATTGGCTGACAAAAAGTCATAATCAGATAAGCCTGAAACAGGATGTAACATAGTGAAAACCGTTTCACTAACCCATTATTTATCCAGTTTTTTGGCTTCACTGCCTATGTAATCGCTTTCATTTCATTGGGAATTCGCGGAGGATGCGCGGCGAAGGGGAGAGAAGCAGGACGTGCAGATAATAAAAAGGCCAGCGCAAGGCTGGCCTTTTTTAGCAAAGCGGCAGGATTATTTCAGACCGGCGGCTTCGCGCAGCAGCGCGGCTTTGTCGGTTTTTTCCCACGGGAAGTGTTCACGACCAAAGTGGCCATATGCCGCCGTCTCTTTATAGATCGGGTGCAGCAGGTCCAGCATCTGGATCAGGCCGTACGGACGCAGGTCAAAGAACTCACGAACCAGCAGCGTCAGCTGCTCAGGGGCGATTTTCTCGGTACCGAACGTCTCAACCATGATGGAGGTCGGTTCAGCCACGCCGATGGCGTAGGAAACCTGAATCTCGCAGCGGTCGGCGAGGCCAGCGGCCACGATGTTTTTGGCAACGTAACGCGCCGCGTAGGCCGCAGAACGGTCAACTTTAGACGGATCTTTACCGGAGAACGCGCCGCCGCCGTGACGAGCCATGCCGCCGTAGGTATCAACGATAATTTTACGTCCGGTCAGGCCGCAGTCGCCCATCGGGCCGCCGATAACAAAACGACCGGTCGGGTTGATGAAGAATTTGGTGGCGGCATTCAGCCACCCGGTCGGCAGAACCGGCTTGATAATCTCTTCCATCACCGCTTCCTGCAGCGATTTCTGGTCGATCTCTTCCGCGTGCTGAGTAGACAGCACCACCGCGTCAATCCCAACGATTTTGCCATCGTCGTACTGGAAGGTAACCTGGCTTTTCGCATCCGGGCGCAGCCACGGCAGGGTGCCGTTTTTACGCACTTCAGCCTGACGCTGCACCAGACGGTGCGCATAGGTGATCGGCGCCGGCATCAGCACGTCGGTTTCGTTGGTGGCGTAGCCAAACATCAGGCCCTGGTCGCCCGCGCCCTGCTCCAGCGGATCGGCACGGTCAACGCCCTGGTTGATGTCCGGAGACTGCTTGCCAATGGCGCTCAGGACGGCGCAGGAATTGGCATCAAAGCCCATATCGGAATGCACGTAGCCAATTTCACGAACCGTATTACGGGTAATCTCTTCGATATCAACCCATGCGCTGGTGGTGATTTCACCGCCGACCAGCACCATGCCAGTTTTGACATAAGTTTCACACGCGACGCGCGCTTTCGGATCCTGCTCAAGGATCGCGTCCAGCACGGCATCGGAGATTTGGTCAGCAATTTTGTCTGGATGCCCTTCTGATACGGACTCGGACGTAAAGAGGTGTTTTGCCATGTTTTATTTTACCTGTGGAGTATTCGTGTAGCTCATACTGTTGTGTGGATTAGCTTTGATGGATGATTCTACCAAAGCTTGCAGGTAGTGACACGAGCAGTCTGAGTGTTAATCAGTATAGATGGATTAACTTCTGGATGGCTATTTTAGGTCAAATCTTAATCCCATTTCCAGCCTTTTTTGACCGGCTTCGCATTTACGAAAAATGAAGGGTGGAAATTTTTCCTGCCAATCGCGGCAAGTCGCCTATTTTTATTTTGCATTTTAGCTGGCTTATCGGTATAAAACGCCGCGCGCGGCTCATTAAAAAAGCGCACGAAGAGCATCTCGTGACGCCACTTCCAGCCGGGTTAAGCAGTCTGTATTTACAGAATTCCTCAGCGGCGTTTCGGCACGCGGCTGCGGTATGTCTAGCTTTGGCTTGTCGCTGGCCCGTACCGGGGCAGTGTGGAGGTGATACCAGATAATGAACCCACGTTTTTCATCCGATTCGTCGCGTCGTTCCGTCGCGCGTGACTTTCCCGCACTCTGCATCTCTTTCATGCACACCAGCCGACGTTCTACCCGTCTCGGCGCTTCTCAGGATTCCAGGGCCGGCAGGCTATCTGAAAACTGAACAAGGGCGCTCTTGCTATCGCAAGGGTTTTCTCGTGGTTTCTCCGGACTGTCATACTACGTTCGGGTATGTGTTTTACTATGATATGAATAAGAAACCGGTCGCGCAGTCGCAAAGCCAGCACTATCTGCTGGGGTTTAGGACTGTTCATGGGTTGTTATCGTGTCTTCGGACTGCGATAGTAGTTAACTGTTTTACACTTACGACTAAAATTTGAGGTTCGCTATGTCTGACGACATGTCTTCAGTTTCGCCTTCGTCAGCAGGCGAACACGGTGTACTACGTTCCATGCAGGAGGTTGCGATGAGCTCCCAGGAAGCCAGCAAAATGCTACGTACTTACAATATTGCCTGGTGGGGTAATAACTACTACGACGTTAACGAACTGGGCCATATCAGCGTTTGCCCGGATCCTGACGTTCCGGAAGCGCGCGTTGACCTTGCTGAATTAGTGAAAGCACGTGAAGCACAGGGACAGCGCCTGCCGGCGTTGTTCTGCTTCCCGCAAATTCTGCAGCACCGCCTGCGTTCGATTAACGCCGCCTTTAAACGCGCGCGTGAGTCCTATGGCTATAACGGCGACTACTTCCTGGTCTATCCGATTAAAGTGAACCAGCATCGTCGCGTGATTGAGTCGCTGATCCACTCCGGCGAGCCGCTGGGGCTGGAAGCCGGTTCCAAGGCCGAGCTGATGGCGGTGCTGGCGCATGCCGGCATGACCCGCAGCGTTATCGTCTGTAACGGCTATAAAGATCGCGAGTACATCCGTCTGGCGCTGGTCGGTGAAAAGATGGGCCACAAGGTCTATCTGGTTATCGAAAAGATGTCGGAAATCGCGATTGTGCTGGAAGAGGCCGCGCGCCTGAATGTCGTGCCGCGCCTTGGCGTACGTGCGCGTCTGGCTTCGCAGGGTTCCGGTAAATGGCAATCTTCCGGCGGCGAAAAATCGAAGTTCGGCCTCGCGGCAACGCAGGTTCTGCAGCTGGTTGAGATTCTGCGCGCGGCGGGACACCTGGAAAGTCTGCAGCTGCTGCACTTCCACCTGGGGTCGCAGATGGCCAACATTCGCGATATCGCCACCGGCGTGCGCGAATCGTCACGTTTCTACGTCGAACTGCACAAGCTGGGCGTCAATATTCAGTGCTTTGACGTCGGCGGCGGCCTGGGCGTGGACTACGAAGGGACTCGCTCGCAGTCTGACTGCTCGGTGAACTACGGTCTGAACGAGTACGCCAACAACATTATCTGGGCGATTGGCGACGCCTGCGAAGAGAACGGCCTGCCGCACCCGACGGTGATTACCGAATCCGGGCGTGCGGTTACCGCACACCACACCGTGCTGGTCTCCAACATCATCGGCGTTGAGCGTAACGAATACACCGAGGCGACGCCGCCGGCGCAAGATGCGGCGCGTCCGTTGCAAAGCATGTGGGAAACCTGGCAGGAGATGCACGAGACCGGCAACCGTCGCTCGCTGCGCGAATGGCTGCACGACAGCCAGATGGATCTGCACGATATTCATATCGGCTACTCTTCCGGCACCTTTAACCTCCAGGAGCGCGCCTGGGCTGAGCAGCTGTATCTGAACATGTGTCATGAAGTTCAGAAACAGCTCGACCCAAGCAACCGCGCGCATCGTCCGATTATCGACGAACTGCAGGAACGTATGGCGGATAAGATTTACGTCAACTTCTCGCTGTTCCAGTCGATGCCGGATGCCTGGGGTATCGATCAGCTGTTTCCGGTGATGCCGCTGGAAGGGTTGAACCTGGTGCCTGAACGCCGCGCGGTGCTGCTGGATATCACCTGCGACTCCGATGGCGCCATCGACCATTACGTCGATGGCGACGGCATCGCCACCACCATGCCGATGCCGGAATACGATCCTGAGAACCCACCGATGCTGGGCTTCTTTATGGTTGGCGCCTACCAGGAGATCCTCGGCAACATGCACAACCTGTTCGGTGATACCGAAGCGGTAGACGTGTTTGTGTTCCCTGACGGCAGCGTCGAAGTTGAACTCTCCGATGAAGGGGATACCGTGGCGGATATGCTGCAGTATGTGCAGCTGGATCCGAACACGCTGTTGACCCAGTTCCGCGATCAGGTGAAAAATTCCGGTCTCGACGAAGCGCTGCAGCAGCAGTTCCTCGAAGAGTTCGAAGCCG
The DNA here is from genome assembly GCF_044900465.1 of Klebsiella sp. NPDC088457. Lineage (NCBI taxonomy): Bacteria > Pseudomonadati > Pseudomonadota > Gammaproteobacteria > Enterobacterales > Enterobacteriaceae > Klebsiella > Klebsiella sp. NPDC088457. The sequence goes on from NZ_JBJDNH010000039.1 coordinate 38,817, forward strand.
GTCTGTACGGCTACACTTATCTGGAAGACGAGTAACGTTCGGCGAGCCCTCTTTGCGTTGTCGAGAGGGCATCAGGTCACACAAACGCTATACTGACTTGAACCCGTATGCATTAATGGCGATAATTCGCTCCACAAAGCAGCAACCCTATTCAAACCCTTCCTCGTCGGGCCTAACGACGCGGAAGGGTTTTTTTATATCTGTAGTTACATACACCGACTGTAAAAAGAGGTCATACCCATGAGCACCTTAGGTCATCAATACGATAACTCCCTGGTATCTAACGCGTTTGGTTTTCTGCGTCTGCCGCTGAATTTCCAGCCGTACGACAGCGATGCTGACTGGGTCATTACCGGCGTGCCTTTCGATATGGCGACTTCCGGGCGCGCGGGCGGCCGTCATGGCCCGGCGGCGATCCGTCAGGTCTCTACTAACCTTGCGTGGGAACATAACCGCTTCCCATGGAACTTCGACATGCGCGAGCGCCTGAACGTGGTTGACTGCGGCGATCTGGTTTACGCCTTCGGCGACGCGCGTGAGATGAGCGAGAAGCTGCAGGCGCATGCGGAAAGACTGCTGGCGGCCGGTAAGCGTATGCTCTCCTTCGGCGGCGACCACTTCGTGACCCTGCCGCTGCTGCGCGCCCACGCGAAGCATTTCGGTAAAATGGCGCTGGTTCACTTTGATGCCCATACCGACACCTACGCCAACGGCTGCGAATTCGACCATGGCACCATGTTCTTCACCGCGCCGAAAGAAGGGCTGATCGATCCGAACTACTCTGTGCAGATCGGTATTCGTACTGAATTCGACAAGGATAACGGCTTTACCGTACTGGATGCCGGCCAGGTGAACGATCGCACCGTCGATGACATCATCGCCCAGGTGAAGCAGATCGTCGGCGATATGCCGGTATACCTGACCTTCGATATCGACTGCCTGGATCCGGCGTTTGCCCCGGGCACCGGTACGCCGGTGATCGGCGGGTTGACCTCCGACCGCGCGATTAAACTGGTGCGCGGCCTGAAGGATCTGAACATCGTCGGGATGGACGTGGTGGAAGTGGCCCCGGCCTATGACCAGTCTGAGATCACCGCCCTGGCGGCGGCGACCCTGGCGCTGGAAATGCTCTACATCCAGGCGGCGAAAAAAGGCGAATAAGCCTTAGACGCTCACTGCTGCTGCGCGACGCATGCGCAGCAGCAGCATTCCTCCGGCCAGCAGGGTGATGAGCTGCGACGCCACCAGTACCGAAAATCCTGAACTGACCGAGCCCACCGACTTCATCACCATCCCCATCAGCAGCGGAATAAACGCCGCGCAGATGTTGCCTACCCCGTTGATGATCCCGTAGGCGCTGCCTACCGCCTGTCGTGGCGCATGATGCTGCACCACCGCCGGGATCGCCGCCCCCTGTAGCCCCCAGAAGAGATTCGCCGAAAGCATAAACAGCGCCAGCAGAGCCGGCTGCTGGCTGAGTATCAGCGCCACGACCGAGCAGGCCGTCAGCGCGCCGCCGATGATAAACAGCAGCGGCGCCTGTTCCGGGCGCATCTTGTCGAGCAGCACGCCGCCGAGAAATTTCGCTCCCAGGCTGAGCAGGAATGGAATTGCGGCCAGAAAGCCGGTCACCTGCAGGGAAAAGTGGTGCTCATCGCGCAGCCAGGCCGGCAGCCAGGCGCTGCTGCCCCACAGATAGCTAAGGGTGGCAATTTCAACCAGCACGATCCAGCCGAGAAGCGGCGTTCGCCAGGCGAGCATAAAGGTCTGCTGAAAACCGGGCTGGCGGTGTTTCACCGCGGCGGCTGGCGCGGGCAGGAAGCGCCAGATCAGCCCACCGCCGAGCACCAGGTTCAGGAGCGCCAGGCTATAAAACGATCCCATCCATCCCTGATGGGCGACTAAAAAAGTGACCAGCGGAAAGCCTACCGCCAACCCCAAAGAGACCCCCAGGGCGGTGACGGCATTCGGTTTACCAATCTCTTCGGCGGCAAAGTTGTCGCTGATAAACCGTGTCTTAAGGGAAAATAGCGGGCCTTCCGCGATCCCCAGAATGAGGCGGGCGATCAGCATCCCCATCAGCGAACCCACTACGGGCGAAATCGCGCAGACCACCGCCCAGACGGCGATACTGGCAAGCAATCCCTGGCGGTAATGCAGCTTACTTTCTATAACCGGCGTTAATAATAATGCCGAAAAACCATAGCCCAGCAGAAAGCAGGTCATTAGCATTCCCTGTAACATTCTGTTTTCATTTAACTGAAAGTGGGCGGCAAAGTCGGGGTTAAGTATCATCACTGAAATATTTACCCGATCAATATAAGAGATGATAATTAACAACAGCAACGCGATTGTACCCTGCCATCTTGCGGTCATTTTTATTTTTTTCTCCCGGTCTTTGATGAAGCGATGTGTTTATTTTTTAATAGCGGTGATAGTCACGCAGGTAAAATAGTTCACCAGTGAAACTCATTGTTTTTAATGATAAATAAAAATGTTGTTTCACAGGTGAAACCGCACGATATGCCCCGATGACCATTTTTAATGATCATCCGGAAAAGAAGTCAATAGTCATTTTCGAAAATTACATCGCCAGGTTAATTTATTTTTACTTCTCCCGTTAAATATCACAATTTCATATTACCGTAATTTTTCGTGATCAATTGCACACTTAGCTAACTAAATAGCGATCAGTTAACAAATCCTTTACATTACCGCTTGACGAAAGATTGAACGCTTTTATATTGACCGTATTAAATAAGAAACAGAGTTTCATATATGAAACAAAGCCTGGAGGATCGTGATGAGCTGGATAGGCGTATGTGACGCAGAGCAGGTACAGGAAGATTTCCCTTATAGCGGCAACATCGACGGTAAAGAAATCGGTATTTATCTGATTGATGGTGAGTATTACGCGCTGGAAGACGTGTGTCCCCATGCCTACGCGCTGTTAAGCCAGGGTTTTGTGGAAGACGGCAAGGTCGAATGCCCGCTGCATGAAGCGGTTTTCGATGTGAAAACCGGGCAATGCCTGCATGGTCCGGGCGGCCGTAACCTCAATCGTTACCCGGTGCGGGTATTCGACAAGCAGATCCAGATTACGTTTATCGAGGAGAGTGTGGCATGAGCGAAATCCTGAACTTCAACCCGGCGCTGCCGGAAAGTCGCCAGTTTACGCCCCCCGCGGAAGGCGGGAATGGCAACATTCATAAGCCCGGCGACTATCACAATCTTATCTGGCAAACCCGCAGTCGCGTTCCGGAAAACTGGGAGCTGCAGCTTATCGCTACCCTCGAAACGCTTTTTGAGCAGGGGGCGGAGAGCCTGACGCAGCTGGTGGACGGGCTGAACGCGCTGAAGATGCACGATCGGCAAGGCGAGCCCTGGAGCGAAGCCAGCTTTCAGGCGTTTTTGCAGGTAAACGGCTACTGAGGACACAGCGATGACGACAACGGTACAAAATTATCTCGATAAAGGTTTACGCGGCCTGTGGTATCCGGTGCTGGCGAGCTGGGAAGTGCAATCCGCCCCGGTAGGCATCACCCGTCTTGGCGAACAAATTGTGGTGTGGCGTAACAAAGATGGTCAGCTGCAGGCGCTGGAAGACCGCTGCCCGCACCGCGGCGCCCGCCTGTCGATGGGCTGGAACCTCGGCGATCGTATCGCCTGCTGGTATCACGGCGTGGAAGTGGCAGGTAACGGCGAAGTGAAAGATGTCCCGGCGGTCGACAAATGCCCGCTGGTGGGCCAGCAGTGCGTACGTAGCTACAACGTCCAGGAAGCGCATGGCGCGATCTTCCTGTGGTTTGGCGTCACCGCCGACCAGCAGCCGGATGAACTGAGTTTCCCGCAGGAGCTGGCCGACAGCGATAAATACAGCAACTTCCTCTGTACCGCCGCCTGGAAATGCAACTATCAGTACGCGCTGGAAAACGTCATGGACCCGATGCACGGTACCTACTTGCACTCGTCGTCGCACTCGATGGCGGAAGGGGAACGTAAAGCGGAGATGGTGCTCCAGCCGACCAAAACCGGCTTCATTTTTGAGAAGAAAGGCCAGAGCGGAGTGAACTTCGACTGGGTGGAGCTCGGCAACAGCGGCGCTTACTGGATGCGCCTGTCGATCCCCTACAAAAAGCGTTTTGGGCCCGGCGGCCACTTCTGGATCGTCGGCATGGTGGTCCCGGAAGATAACGATAACTGCCGGGTCTTCTTCTGGCGTATTCGTGGCGTACAGGGCTGGCAGCGCGATCTGTGGCGCTTTATGTACCGCAACCGCCTGGAAAAACTGCACTGGGAAGTGCTGGAGCAGGATCGCGTGGTGCTGGAAAGCCTGGCGCCGAACGCCCGCGACCACGAATACCTGTATCAGCACGACGTCGGCCTTTCCCGCCTGCGCCGGATGATGCAAAAAGCGGCTAAAGAGCAGCTGGCTGCCCGCGAAACGCAGCAGGGAGCCGCCTGATGAACGGACTGCTCAATGGCAAACGGCTGGTGGTGACCGGCGCGGCGCGCGGCCTCGGCTTTCATTTCGCCAAAGCTTGCGCTGAGCAGGGCGCCGGGGTGGTAATGTGCGACATCCTGCAGGGCGAGCTGGCGGAAAGCGCCCATCGCCTGCGCGAGCAGGGTTATCGTATTGAATCGCAGGTCATCGATCTGGCCGATGCGGACTCCATCGCGCGGGCGTTCTGTGCGATCGGCGAGCAGGGAATGATCGACGGGCTGGTGAATAACGCGGCGATGGCTACCGGCGTCGGCGGCAAAGATATGATCGATTACGATCCGGATCTGTGGGATCGGGTGATGTCGGTGAACGTCAAAGGCACCTGGCTGGTGACCCGGGCGGCGGTGCCGCTGCTGCGCGAAGGGGCCGGGATCGTCAACGTCGCTTCCGATACCGCGCTGTGGGGGGCTCCTCGCCTGATGGCTTATGTCGCCAGCAAAGGCGCGGTGATTGCTATGACCCGCTCAATGGCCCGTGAACTGGGCGAAAAGCGTATTCGTATCAACGCGATCGCCCCCGGTCTGACCCGCGTTGAAGCGACGGAATATGTGCCTGCCGAGCGGCATCAGCTGTACGAAAACGGGCGCGCGTTAAGCGGCGCCCAGCAGCCGGAAGATGTCACCGGCAGCGTGGTGTGGCTGTTAAGCGACCTGTCGCGGTTTATTACCGGGCAGCTGATTCCGGTCAACGGCGGATTTGTTTTTAACTAAAAAGCGAGGCGGTATGGCAAACGATCAGGAAGTGAAATACCTGGTGCCGGGACTGGAGCGGGGACTACAGCTGCTCCTGGCATTTGGCGAACAGCATCGCGATCTGACCTTTGCCGAGCTACATCGGCTGGTGGATATGCCGAAAGCGACCGCGTATCGCGTGGTGCAGACGCTGGAGTATATGGGGTTTCTGGAGCGCAATGCGCGCACCAACACCTTCTCCCTTGGGATGAATGTGCTGCGGCTTGGCTTTGAATATATTGCGTCGCTGGACGTGGCGCAGGTCGGCCAGCCGGTTATCGAGCAGCTGCGTGATACCAGCCAGTGCAGCAGCCATCTGGCGATCCGCGATGGCCGGGACATTATTTACATCGCCCGCGTCAGCGCCGCCGGCTCGCGCATCAATCAGGTCAGTATTGGCACCCGCCTGCCGGTTCACTGTACGTCCCTTGGCCGCATGTTGCTGACCGACGTTTCCCGCAGTGAATTTGAGCAGCTGTTTCCCGATGAGCGTCTGCCGGGCAACACGCCGGGGCAGATTCATGACCGCGAAGCGCTGTGGCTGATGGTGCAGCAGGATAAAGCGCGCGGCTACGTGATCGGCGAATCCTTCTTCCGTCACGGCATCTCCTCCATCGTCTACCCGGTCTACGATCGCAGCGGTCGGGTCGCGGCAGTGGTGAGCATCCTGGTGCCGTCGGATGAGATCCCGCAAAGCGATCGCGAGCGGCTGCAAAATGACGTCAGCATGGCGGCGGACAAAATATCCGGCTTTTTAGGGTATCTATCACAGGCTAGTTAAATCAACAAGTTAACATCAGGCGCTTGCGTGCGTCGGGCATGTTTTACGCCCAAATCAGGGCGACCGAACGGTAAAGAGGCAACGAACCATGAGTGTATGCGGAATTGAAAAGCTGGAATTTGGCGTCGACGACCTGGCCCATAGCGCCAAATTTATGCGTGATTTTGGCCTGACGGGCGATGCCGATGGCCAGCGCTTTACCACCCTGAGCGGTGCGCGGGTGGAGCTGAATCCGATTGATAGCCCGGATCTGCCGCCGGCCTTTGAGGCGGGCAACACCCTACGCCGTATGACCTGGGGCGTGGCGGACCAGGCGGCGCTGGATGCCCTGCGGCCGAGGCTGGCGCAACAGCCTGCTTTTCGTGAGGTCGACGGCGCCCTTGAGTGTCAGGATCCGAACGGCATGACGCTGCGGGTTCAGGTCAGCCAGCAAACCGCGGTGGAGCTCAAGGTTGAGCCGATTAACCAGTGGGGCGATATGCGCCGCATCGATACGCCAAGCCCGGTTTATGAGCGTGCGCAGCCGATCAACGTCGGCCACGTGGTGTTCTTTGTCGAAGAGCTGGCGGCGGTAGAGAACTTCTATCGTGAGGTGCTCGGTTTCCAGGTCTCTGATCGGTATATCAACCGCGCGGTCTTCCTGCGCTGCGGCGCGCGCGGCGGTCACCACAACCTCTTTTTATTACAGCTGCCCAACCGCCAACGCGGCCTCAACCACGTCGCCTTTACCGTGCGCGATATTCATGAAGTGATTGGCGGCGGCATTGCGATGAACAAAAACGCGTGGAGCACCTTTATCGGTCCGGGTCGTCATCCGGTCTCTTCCGCCTACTTCTGGTACGTCAACAGCCCGACCGGCGGCGCGTTTGAGTATTACACCAACGATGATTTCCTGACGGAGAACTGGCAGCCGCGCGAGCTGGAACATTCGCTGGTCTCCTTTACCGAATGGGCGGTGGAAGGCGGGATCGACCACGACACCCGTCGCCAGCAGAAGAAGCCGGAGGCGGTATGACGGCGCGGATAGTGATTATCGGCGGCGGCCAGGCGGGCGGCTGGGCGGCGAAAACGCTGCGTGACGAAGGCTATGACGGCGAAATTTGCGTCGTTGCCGAAGAAGAATGGGATTTTTACGAACGTCCTCCGTTGTCAAAGGCGGCGCTGCTGGAGGCCGAACCGGCGCTGCCGCGGCTGTTCAGCGCAGACGTTCAGCAGGCGTTGAACCTCAGGTGGTATCGTCCGCTGCGTGCCGAAGCCATTGACCGTGAAGGAAAATGCGTCCGGCTGAGCAACGGCGAGCAGCTCGGCTACGACACGCTGCTGATTGCCACCGGCGGTCGCGCCCGGCTGCCCGGCGACGCATGGGCGCAACACCCGCAGGTTTACACGCTGCGCCACTGGCAGGATGCGCAGCGCCTGAAACGCCGGCTGGCCACGATTTCGCGGCTGACGGTGGTCGGCGGCGGCTGGATTGGCCTTGAAATTGCCGCATCGGCGCGAAAAAGCGGCGTGGCGGTAACCTTATTCGAACAGCAGCCGGCGCTATGTCTGCGCTCGGTAAGCGGCGAAGTCTCGCAGGAGCTGGAACGTGTTCACCGTGCCGAGGGCGTGGAGATCCGTAGCGGCTGCGGCGCGCTGGAGCTGGAGGATCGTAACGGCCTGCCGGTTATTCACTGCGACGGCCAGCGCGAAACCTTTGATGCGGTAGTGGTGGGGATCGGCGTCGATCTTAACCTTGAGCTGGCGCGCGAGGCGGGGCTGACGATCGATCGCGGGATCGTCGTCAACGCCCAGGGGCAGACCAACGACCCGGCGATCTTCGCGGCGGGAGATGTCGCGCAGCATCACCAGTATGGCCTGTGCATTCAGTCCTGGGCCTTCGCCCAGAACCAGGCGGTGGCGACGGCCAAAGCGATGTGCGATCCGCAGGCGGCGGGTTATGACGAAGCGCCGTGGCTGTGGTCGGATCAATACGCGCACAACATCCAGATCCTCGGGATTCCTCAGCCGGGAAGCCGGACGGTGGTTCGCGCGGATCCAAAAGGGCCGCTGTTCTTCTCGATCGATGCCGACGGGCGCCTGAGCCAACTGGTGGCGTTCAACGACGCCCGTACCGTCAAGCTGGCGAAGCGCTGGATGGCGGCAGGGAGGGATCTTTCCGCCGTACCGCTCGACGATCTGACCTTTTCGCTGATGTCATTGCGATAACACACGCGCACCCTTAAGGGGGGAGAGATGACCACATTAGAGACAAACACCGCGCCGGTTGAGGCCAGCGGTGAGGGCGTCCGTACGCCTGAAAAAGCGGTCCGCTGGGCAATTCCACTGTCATTGCTGGCCTGCGTACTGCTGGCGTTTTTCGACAAGATCAGCATTGCCGCGCTGTTCTCCGATAGCCATTTCCAGCAGGCGATGGGGATTGATTTTGATACCACGCGTCTCGGCATTCTGATGAGCGCCTTTTTACTGAGCTACGGTTTTTCCTCGGTGTTGCTGAGCGGACTGGGCGACCGTATCGCGCCCCTGCGCCTGCTTAGCGGGATGATGGCAGTGTGGTGCATCTTAATGGTGATGATGGGTTTCACCCATAACTACACCGCGATGGTCACCTTGCGCATTCTGCTCGGCATCGCCGAAGGGCCGCTGTTTCCGCTGGCCTTCGCCATTGTCCGCCATACCTTCCCGCCGCGGCTTCAGGCGCGCGCCACCATGCTGTGGCTACTCGGGACGCCGGTCGGCGCGGCCATTGGCTTCCCGCTGTCGATTTGGCTGCTTAATACCTTCGGCTGGCAGAGCACCTTCTTTGTGATGGCGATGCTGACGCTGCCGGTGCTGCTGTTTGTGCGTATCGGGCTGCGCGGAATCCAGCTGGAGAGCAAAACGTCCGGCACGACGGTGTCGCAGGAGGAACGCCGCGCCGCGCGCCGCGAGCTGTTCGTCAGCCCGCACTTCTGGATGATTTGCATCTTTAATATCGCCTTTTTGGCCTATCTGTGGGGCATTAACGGCTGGCTGCCGGGCTATCTGATCAAAGGCAAAGGTATCCATCTGGAACATGCCGGATGGCTGTCGTCGATGCCGTTTATCGCCATGCTGCTGGGCGAAGTGATTGGCGCCTGGCTCTCCGATCGTCTCGATAAACGCGCCGCCGCCTGCTTTATCTCGCTGGCCGGGGCGGCGGTAGGTCTGGCGGCGGTGATGCACTTCACCACCCCGCTGACGGTTATCGCGGCGATGAGCTTTAGCACCTTTATGTGGGGCACCGGCGCGCCCAACATCTTCGCCCTGCTGGCGAAGGCGACCCATCCCCGGGTCAGCGCCACGGCGGGGGGCATTTTCAACGGGCTGGGGAACTTTGCGGGCGCCCTGTCGCCGGCGGTGATGGGCGCGCTTATCGCCTTCACCCATAGCATGGATTCCGGGCTGATTTTTCTGGCGGTGATGGCGGCTGTGGGCTGCGTCCTGTTACTGCCGCTGCTGAGACGTTACTGAGGATAAAACGATGACTGATTCAACCGTAACTGCAAAACCGGGTATCAAACCTGAACATCTGACGATGGAAGAGTGGGTGGAGTCGCGTATCGCGCGCTTTGAGGGGCGTAAATATGACTGGAATGCGCTGAAATTCCAGGCCGATTTCGACCCCAAATATCGCCGCGCCCAGATGCGCTATATCGGCACCGGCGCCACCGGCGTGGCCAGCGATACCAATACCGTGGCGGCGGAAAACTTCACCTTCTCCACCATGGTGCTGCCGGCGAAATGTGAGGGGCCGCTGCACCTGCATGATGACGTGGAAGAGGTGTTCTTCATGCTCAAAGGGCAGATCACCCTGATGATTCAGGACGGCGATAGCTATACCGAAACCGTGCTGCGCGAACGTGACCTGATCTCCGTCCCGGCGGGGATCTACCGTGGGCTGTTTAACCATGGCGAAGAAGAGGCGCTGATGTGCGTGATGCTGGGGACGAAGAAGCCGAATATCCCGACCTATCCGGAAGATCATCCGCTGTCGAAAGTAAAACGTAATTAAGGAGGCGGTATGACGGGTTTTCGTGAACAAGGACGCGGTACGCCGCTGACGCTGCTACATGGCATCAGCTCCGGCGCGGCTTCCTGGCATAAACAGATGGCGCTGCCCGGCTACCGCGTCCTGGCCTGGGATATGCCCGGTTATGGCGAAAGCCCGATGCTGCCGGTCGCACAAGCCGATGCGGGCGACTATGCCGAGGCGCTGGCGCGCCTGCTGGACCGCGCCGGCGTTGACCGAACGGTGCTGGTGGGTCACTCCCTCGGTGCGCTGGTCGCCAGCGCTTTTGCGGCGAAATATCCCCAACGCGTTCTGCAACTGGTGCTGGCCGATGCGGCACAAGGCTACGGCCAGGCGGAGGCGGCGCAGCGGGAAAAGGTCTGGCAGGGCCGCCAGCAGCAGATCGCGCTGGGCGTTGACGTACTGGCGGCAACCCGGGCGGCGAAGCTGCTGCATCCCGGGGCGAAGGCGGCCGATATAGCCACCGTCGCCGCCGGGATGCGCAAGCTGCGTCATGACGGCTATCTCGCCGCGGCGCGGATGCTGGCGCACGACAACATTCACCGCTGGCTTGGCGATTATCGCGGCCGGTTTGAAGTGTGGTGCGGCGAACAGGACGCGATCACTCAGCCAGAGTGGGTTCACGGGCTAGCGCTGCGCTACGGCATGCCGTACACCGCCATCCCACAGGCGGGGCATGCCAGCTATCTCGATAATGAAACCTTTTTTAATCAACAGCTGTTACGGGTAGGGGAAGAGGTGCGCGATGAATGCACAAATTGAAGGACGTGTCGCGGTGGTCACCGGAGGCTCGTCAGGGATCGGCTTTGAAACGCTGCGTCTGCTGCTGGGGGAAGGGGCGAAGGTCGCTTTCTGCGGCCGCAATCCCGACCGGCTTGCCAGCGCCCACGCGGCGCTGCAAAACGAGTATCCCGGAGCGGAGGTCTTTTCCTGGCGCTGCGATGTACTGCAGGAACAAGAGGTCCAGGCGTTTGCCGCCGCGGTGGCCAGCCGTTTTGGCGGGGTGGACATGCTGATCAATAACGCCGGCCAGGGCTATGTGGCGCATTTTGCCGATACCCCGCGCGAGGCCTGGCTGCACGAGGCGGAGCTGAAGCTGTTTGGCGTGATTAACCCGGTCAAAGCCTTCCTGGCGCAGCTGGAGCAGTCGGATATCGCCTCGATTACCTGCGTCAATTCACTGCTGGCGCTGCAGCCGGAAGAACACATGATTGCCACCTCTGCCGCCCGCGCGGCGCTGCTCAATATGACGCTGACGCTGTCCAAAGATCTGGTGGGGAAAGGTATTCGCGTCAACTCCATTCTGCTGGGAATGGTGGAATCAGGACAGTGGCAGCGGCGCTTCGCCAACCGCACGGACCAGAGTCAGACCTGGCACGAGTGGACGGCGGATATCGCCCGGAAACGAGGGATCCCGATGGCGCGTCTTGGCAAGCCGCAGGAGCCCGCGCAGGCGCTGCTGTTCCTTGCTTCGCCGCTGGCGTCGTTTACCACCGGCGCGGCGCTGGATGTCTCCGGCGGTTTTTGCCGTCACCTGTAAGGAGTGGTCATGAAAAAAATCATGCTGATTGGCTACGGCGCCATGGCGCAGGCGGTGATTGAGCGACTGCCGCCGCAGGTGACCCTGGGCTGGATTGTCGCGCGGGAAACGCACCATGCGGCGATCCGCGCCCGCTTCGGCGACGCGGTGATCGCGCTTGACGACCCGCAATCCTGCGCGGAAACCCCGGATCTGGTGCTGGAGTGCGCCAGCCAGCAGGCGGTTGCGCAATATGGCGAAGCCATTCTCGCCCGCGGCTGGCATCTGGCGGTGATCTCCACCGGCGCGCTGGCCGATAGCGAGCTGGAACAGCGTTTAAACGAAGCGGGCGGCAGATTAACGCTGCTGCCCGGAGCGGTGGCCGGTATCGATGGCCTGGCGGCGGCGAAAGAGGGGGGGCTTGAACGCGTGACCTATCGGTCGCGTAAAAGCCCGGCCAGCTGGCGCGGCAGCTACGCGGAGATGCTGATCGACCTGAATGCGGTCAGCGAGGCGAAAATCTTTTTTGAGGGCAGCGCCCGTGAAGCGGCGCGGTTGTTTCCGGCCAACGCCAACGTTGCGGCGACCGTGGCGCTGGGCGGCATCGGGATGGACGACACTCGCGTGCAGCTGATGGTTGACCCGGCGACCCGGCGCAACACCCACACGCTACATGTCGAAGGGCTGTTCGGCGAATTCCACCTGGAGCTGAGCGGGCTCCCGCTGGCCAGCAACCCAAAAACTTCCACCCTGGCGGCGCTGAGCGCAGTACGCGCCTGCCGTGAACTGGCGCAACGCTGAGAGGCTGCGATGGACGAATTGAAGATTTTTATCGGCGGCCGCTGGCGGCACGGCGGCGGCGATCTGATGCACAGCCACTTTCCGGCGGATGGTTCGCTGAATGCCACGCTCCATGCGGCAAGCCTCGACGATCTGCATGAGGCGCTTGCGGATGCCGAGCGCGCCTGGCGCGAACCGGCATGGCGCAACATGCTGCCCCACCTGCGGGCAAAAATCCTGCATAACGTGGCGGATATTATTGAATCCCGTATTGATGAACTGGCGCGGATGCAAAGCCGGGACAACGGCAAACCGCTGGCGGAAGCACGGGGGCTGGTGATGAGCGCGGCGGGCAGCGCCCGCTATTTCGCCGCCGCCTGCGAGCTGCTGGAAGGGGAGCTGCCCACGCCGCGCCACGCGGATCTGCTGACCCTGAGCCGCTACGAGCCGCTGGGCGTGGTGGCGGCAATCACCCCGTGGAACTCGCCGATCGCCAGTGAGATGCAAAAGGTGGCGCCGGCGATCGCCGCCGGGAATGCGGTGATCCTCAAACCGGCGGAAGCGACGCCGCTGATGGCGCTGGAGCTGGCGCGGATCTTCGAACAGGCCGGCCTACCCGCCGGGCTGCTGAGCGTCCTGCCGGGGAAAGGCGCGGTGATTGGCGACGCGCTGGCCCGCCATCCGCTGGTGCGCAAAATTTCGTTTACCGGCGGTACCCGCACCGGGCGCCATCTGGCGCACGTAGCGGCAGAAAAACTGATTCCGGCCTCGCTGGAGCTGGGCGGGAAATCGCCGACTATCGTGCTGGAGGATGCCGATATTGAACAGGCGGCGCGGGGCATTTGCTACGGCATTTTCAGCTCGGGCGGCCAGGCGTGTATCGCCGGTTCGCGGCTGTTTGTCCATGAAAAGGTCTACCCGCAGCTCATGGCGCGCCTGCTGGAGCTGACCCGCGGGCTGCGGCTGGGTCACCCGTTCAGCGCTGACACCCACGTCGGGCCGCTGATTAATGAAAAGCATCGCGACAGCGTCCTCGGATACGTCGAGCTGGCGAAACGTGAAGGCGGGCGGGTGCTGTGCGGCGGCGAGATCCCGGCGGATCCGGCGCTGGCGGCAGGTAGCTATTTCCAGCCGACGATCGTCGAAGGGTTACGCAATGGCGCCCGCGTCTGCCAGGAGGAGATCTTTGGCCCGGTGCTGGTGGCGATGCCCTTCAGCGATGAGGAGACGCTGATCCGCGAAGCCAATGACTCCATCTACGGTCTGGCGGCGGGGATCTGGACGCGGGACAGCGGACGCGCCCTGCGCTTAAGCGATCGTCTGCAAGCCGGGACGGTGTGGATCAATACCTACAAGATCTTCTCCATTTCGACCCCGTTCGGGGGCTTTAAAGAGAGCGGTCTGGGCCGCGAAAAAGGCATCCAGGGCCTGAAAGCCTGGCTGCAACAAAAGAGCATTTATCTGGCGACGGGTAATAGCGTCAACCACTGGTGCGACTGAGAAAAGGGTGAGTAATGAGCGAAATGATAACCGTCGGCGAAGCCATCGCCAGAACGCTGGAGCAGTACAACGTTGAGGCTATTTACGGCGTCATCTCCATTCACAACCTGCCGGTCGCCGATGCGATTGGTCAGCGTGGCAATATCCGCTTTGTTCCGGCGCGCGGCGAGGCCGGATCGGTCACCATGGCCGATGCCCATGGCCGTTTTTCCGGCCTGGGCGTCGCGCTGACCAGCACCGGCGCGGGGGCCGGAAATGCGGTAGGGGCGCTGGTCGAGGCGATGAACGCCTGCACGCCGCTGCTGCATCTTACCGGCCAGGTGGAGAAAACCTGGCTGGATGCCGATACCGGTTTTATTCACGAAACCCGCGACCAGCTGACCTTCCTGAAAGCCAGCTCGAAACGTGCCTGGCGTATCAGCAATGCCAACCAGGCGATCGCCATTTTGCATAAGGCGATCCAGGAGGCGCAGACGCCGCCGTGCGGACCGGTATCGGTCGAGATCCCGATTGATATTCAGGGGGCGAAGATTCCGCTGTCGCTGGTGACCGCGGCGCTGAAACCGGCACCGGCGGCCGCTGCGGATGGGGCGATGGTCGATGCCCTGTGGGCGCAGCTCAAGCAGGCGAAACAGCCGCTGCTGTGGCTGGGCGGCGGGGCTATCGGCAGCGCGGCGGCGGTGAAGAAGCTGGCGGACGCGGGGATCACCGTGATTTCCAGTACCCACGGGCGCGGCGTGCTGCCGGACGGCCACCGCGCCAGCCTGCGCGCGTTCCACAATTCACCCTCCGTTGAAGCGCTGATGGCGCAATGCGATTTTACCCTGGTGGCGGGGTCGCGCCTGCGCAGCAACGAGACCCGTTCCTGGACGCTGGCGCTGCCCTCTCCGCGGGTGCAGATTGACATCGACCCGGCGGCGGCCAGCCGTAACTATCTGATGGACAACACGCTGATTGCCGATTGCGCCGCGTTACTGGGCGCGCTGGCGGCAAAAGCGCAGGGGCGTGAATGGGGCAATGGTCACTGGGACGCCCAGGTAAAAGACGCGGTGACGCTGGCGGAACAGGGGCTGCGCGAGCAGTGCGGCGCCTATGCCCAGCTGAACGACGCCATTGCCCAGGCGCTGCCTGACGATGGCATTCTGGTCCGCGATATCACCGTCTCCGGCAGCCTGTGGGGCAGCCGTTTGTTCCGCGCCCACGGTCCGCTGATGAATGTGCATTCGCTGGCAGGGGCGATTGGGATGGGGCTGCCGATGGCGATCGGTACGGCGATCGCCAACCCGCAGCGCAAGATTGTCGGCCTGGTCGGCGATGGCGGGCTGAGCCTGAACCTCGGGGAGCTGGCGACGCTGGCGCAGGAAAAAGCTAACGTCACGCTGCTGATTATGAACGATGGCGGCTATGGCGTGATGCGCGGTATTCAGGATAAGTATTTTGGCGGCCGCCAGTATTATAACGAACTGCACACCCCTGATTTCACGCTGCTGGCGCAGGCGATAGGCCTGCAGGCGTGGAGCGTGGAGCGGGCGGAGGATTTTCAGTCGGTGATGACCGAAGCGCTGGCGATGCCGGGGCCGTCGGTGGTGGAGGTCAGAATGGGGCAGATTGGCGCCCTGCGTTTTGCCGGGCCGCCGCAAAAAACGCTGTACTAAGTGCCGCTATTCCCCTCCCCGCCGCGCGGAGAGGGGATGGCGCTTATTTAATGCCGTCCGCCTTCATGCGATCGCGAATGTGCTGCGCACGTTCTTCGGACGCAGGATGATCGTCAAACATCGAGCTTTGACGCCCGGCTTCCAGTTTGGCCAGTTTTTCAAAGCTGGTGGCCAGCCCCGCGGGATTAATCCCGCGTTTACGCAGCAAATCGTAAGAGTAGTCGTCCGCTTCTGACTCCTGGCGCTGGGAGAACTGCGAGTTCACCAGCTTTTCGCCCAGATCGCCAAGCTGAGATTGCGACAGGCTGCCGACGATGCCGCCCGCTGACGCGGCGGCGGCGCGAAGGGCGTTGGTGCCAAGCGCTACCTGCATCCCTTTCTTGACGTGGCCGAGCGCGACGTGACCCATTTCGTGGCCGATAACCGCTTCAACTTCATTATCATTCATGAGATCCATCAGGCCGCTATAGACGCGGATGCAGCCGTTCGCCATGGCAAACGCGTTAACGTCCTTGGTTTCATACACTTTGTAATTCACCGGCTGGCCGTTGATATTGTCCCCCAGCGCGGCGGCGATTTTATTCAGGCGCTTGCTGTATTCGCTGCTGGCCGGCGAAAGGGTCGCCTTGCTATCCATCTCTTTACAGGCCTGATCGCTGAGCGTTTTGACCTGCTCATCGCTCAGCGAATAGGCCTGAAAAGCGCCTGCGCCGGAGCTGAGGAGGGCATTGGAGTCCATGTTCTGACATCCGGTAAGGGTTGCTGCAATCCCAAGGGCAAGAATAGTTGAACGAATTTTCATTTTTATCTTCCACAATCTTACGATTATTTGTCTGAAAAAGGCGACGATAAGCATGTCGCATCCTGCACAAATTATAAAGACTATTGCGTGATGCGGGCGAGAGGATTCCGGGGCAGCACAACGTGTTCCGGAGATTTCTTAAACCACAAAAGGATGCTCCATGTACATGCTTTCGCGCTTGGGTTACATTGTTGACACTTTTTTCTGGCGTAGCCCAAAACGCGCTCTCGTCAAGTCGTTAAGGGTATGGCCTTCAACAGTCCGAACTGGAGTCAAAATGTCCTCACGTAAAGAGCTTGCTAACGCTATTCGTGCGCTGAGCATGGATGCTGTACAGAAAGCCAAATCCGGCCACCCGGGTGCCCCGATGGGTATGGCTGACATTGCCGAAGTCCTGTGGCGTGATTTCCTGAACCATAACCCGAA
>NZ_JBJDNH010000040.1:0-51908 GCF_044900465.1 Klebsiella sp. NPDC088457
TATGTCTCCGACCTGGCCCCGGCGGCATTTGGCGCACGCCCGTCGTCAATTCCTGTTCACCAGTTGAATAATAAAGGGGCGTCGGAAAAATCGGTGCGTAACACGACATATCGTGTTGCTATCGACGATCTGACTAACAGTGACCTCGACCCTGCCGAAATCGTAGGTGCTGATTACGCGGATAACGTCGCCCGCTTTAGCTAACAGAAAATTGCGCCTGTCATAAAAATTGATAGGCACTCCCTCCCTTGATCTGCCTCCTCGATAAAACTACTGTATGTGCAACCAGTATTAATCAGGAGGCTACCATGCTCCGTCAATCAGACATCCGTGAGGCGTTTGCAGCCTCGATCTCGATCAACCCGAAGGGATATCGTTACCTACGCACAGGCGACTTTGTGCGCTCACTTCAGGAGCGAGGGATACATTTCTCCGGCAATGAAGCGAACAGGTGGATAGAGCGCAACCAGACGTATTTTGTCGATAAGACAAACGATGAGTCAGAAAACCGACTCTGGATGCTTCGCAATATGGGGAGGGTTCTCTGATGGGATTTCCGTCTCCAGCCAATGATTTCGCAGAATCACGAGTCTCAATGAACACTATCTGCAACATAGACGCGAACAAACTCATCGTCGAAACGTCAGGGGGCTATGCGGTCATTGACGTGTCCCGGCGACCAGTGCAGGGAGACACTGTGCTGATTCGCTATGACGGACGCATTGAGTTCGCAAAATTGATGGGTGGTGCGCTGATAACGGCAGACGGGGAAGCGATCGAGGGAGAGGCGCTGGATGATGTCGAGGTGTGCGGGGTGCTGACGCATAACATCATTAGTGTGCTGGAGGATGAGTTGCCTGTGTGATGTGTCGCATAATCAGGTCACAAAATCATGCTAAGTGATTGATAAATAGTGACCAGATTTGTCGTGTAATATCGTGAATTGTAGTGTGTTTTTTGACCGATAAATAAAATAACTATATGATTTTTATTGTAATTTTTGGTTTTGTTTTCTCTTTTGTATCTAAAGTGTCGTTTGATTAACAATTGCAAAAAATTATCTCAGACATTAAGCACCTTGTACGCGAAATGTACAGCGATAACGCTTTTCGCGCCACAAAGTGATATTTATAAGGCAACTTCTGGGCACAGAAGATAAAATATAACGAGTGAAAAAAATGTTATTATCTGTCCTGCGTTCAGGACGCTACAATGACAAATTACTGCCGTATAGAAGTTAAGGAAGCATGACAATGAGCACGACTGTAGAAAAAATCCAACGTCAAATCGCTGAAAACCCGATCCTGCTGTACATGAAAGGGTCTCCGAAACTGCCAAGCTGCGGTTTTTCCGCCCAGGCCGTACAGGCCCTGTCCGCTTGCGGCGAGCGTTTTGCCTACGTTGACATCCTGCAGAACCCGGATATCCGCGCGGAACTGCCGAAATATGCGAACTGGCCGACCTTCCCGCAGCTGTGGGTAGATGGCGAGCTGGTTGGCGGTTGCGACATCGTGATTGAAATGTATCAGCGCGGCGAGCTGCAGCAGCTGATCAAAGAAACGGCCGCTAAGCACAAGACTGACGAGCCGAAAGCGGAGTAATTCTGCTGTTTGTAAAAAAGCGACTTCCGGTGAAGTCGCTTTTTTTATCTCTTATTCCTCTGTCGCCAGCGGCAATGGCCAGCCGCCAAGACGTTTCCAGCGATTCACTATCTCGCAAAACAGCTGCGCCGTCTGTTCGGTATCGTACAATGCGGAGTGTGCCTGGGTGCCATCAAACGCCATGCCGGCCGCCAGGCAGGCTTTGGACAGCACGGTCTGACCGAGCGCCAGCCCGCTAAGCGCCGCGGTGTCAAAGGTCACGAAAGGGTGGAACGGATTACGTTTCAGGCCCGCACGTTCGGCCGCGGCCATCGTAAAGGTGAGATCGAAGGTGGCATTGTGAGCGACCATAATGGCGCGATTACAATTGTGGTCCTTAATCCCCTTGCGGACTCGTTTAAAAATGGCGTGCAGGGCGTCGTATTCGCTCACCGCGCCGCGCTCAGGGTCGTGCGGATTGATGCCGTTGAATGCCAGCGCTTCAGGCTGCAGATTGGCACCTTCGAAAGGTTCAACATGAAAATGCAATGTCTCGTCCGGCATCAACCAGCCTTGCTCATCCATTTTCAACGTAATGGCGGCTATCTCAAGCAGGGCGTCGGTTTTGGCATTAAACCCGGCGGTTTCGACATCAATCACCACGGGGTAAAAACCGCGAAAACGGTCGCACAGACCATTAAGTTGAACGTTCTCGGACATCTGATTCTCTTAACTGGAAAAAAGTAGCGCGCATTATGGCAAATTTTGCCGCGCCTTGCAGCAGGAAGGGGCGAAAACAGCGGGCGCCAACCGACGCCCGCAGCTGGTTAGTGGCCGAGACCTTTACCGGCGTCTTTCTCTTCAATCAGTTCGATTTTGTAACCGTCCGGATCTTCAACGAAAGCGATAACCGTGGTGCCGCCCTTAACCGGGCCCGCTTCACGGGTGACGTTGCCGCCGTTCTGGCGAATACGCTCGCAGGCTTCAGCTGCATTATCCACGCTCAGTGCGATATGGCCGTATGCGCTACCGAGATCGTATTGATCCACGCCCCAGTTGTAGGTCAGTTCGATAACGGCGGTATCGCTCTCTTCGCCGTAACCTACGAAGGCCAGCGAGTATTTGTATTCGGTGTTTTCGCTGGTACGCAGCAGCTTCATGCCCAGCACGTTAGTGTAAAACTCGATGGAACGTTGCAGGTCGCCAACGCGCAGCATGGTGTGAAGTAAGCGCATATTTTTTATACTCCTTTTGTACAGCCACCGATCGGAGGCCGTCAGTGCAAATAGTCAGAATAGTACGGGAAACGGGCAAGGCGTTTCCCGTACCGCAGCACTATAACCTAAAAAGGCCGTCTTTTCAGGCGGCCCTGACGATCTTGCCCGGCACCTCGCCGCAAATCGCTGCCGTCAGCGGGTGTCGCCGCTCGTCATCCCGACAGATTACGATTTTTTTAAGTCAATGCGCAGAATGCGCTCTTTCGCCCCTGCAACAAACACATCCGGATCCCAGTCACGATTGAATCCCTCTTTGATACCGACGTAGAGGGTGTCCATATCCGCTGACAGCACCATCTGGTTTGGATAAACCGGCACACGGAATTCGCGGCTGACGGTATAGGTCCCGGCATCGACGACGCTGAGGGTGCCGCTGGTGAAGTTGGTCACATACAGTTCGTTATATTTTGGGTTAAAGCGCACCGCGTTGGCCCCGACGCCGGTGTGGACGTAGCCGAGCTGCTTACCATCGCGGAGATCAAATATATACAGCCCGTCATGCGGCCCGCTGCGGTCGTCATGGTCGAAGGCCACGACAAAAATCCTGCCGGAAGCCGGGTCTACGGCTAAATTTTGCGCGCTGGCGAGCCGGGGTTGCGGCGCGTTCAGGGGGATGGTGCGCAGCAGACGGTGCGTTTTCGCATCGATCTCGTTGACGTAATCCTGGCCGCCGACGTAGATTTTCTGCGTTTTTTCATCCAGCGTCAGGCCGTATGCCGTCCCTTTGTAGGCATCTTTCACCTCGCCCCTGAGGGCCAGCGTCGTGCCGTCCAGCATCAGCAGTTTATGCAGCGGTTTCATGCCCTGCGGCGTCCTCAGCATATTGCTGTAGCTGACGAACAGCATATTGGCGTCATGACTGTAGACCATATGGCGCAGGTGCTCGAAGCGGGAATCAGCCGCATCAGCGGTATGAAAGCTTAATTTCTCGCTGGTGTTGATGAGTTTGCCGGTGAGGGTATCGAGCTGGCTGATCCGCAATGAAGCCGATTGGGTGTGCCCGACGTAAAGCCGGTGCTGCTGCTGATTCATCGCCAGCGAAAACGCGCGATAGGGCATCGGGTGGCGGCTATCGATGTGCAGCGAGTCGGGATTAAACGTATAGAGATAGCCCCTGTTCGCGGCGCGGTTGACCCGGTCGGTGACGGCGGCGAAGACCTTCTGCTGGGTATTATCGAAGGCCAGTTCATAGATCCCCTCATCGGCATCCTGCAGATAGTTTGTTTTCAGCGCGAAGCGTGAAGCTTCACGCTGCGGCGGATCGATGGCGAAGGTCACGGCCGGGAACAGGGCGGCGAGCAAGAGGCCGGCCAGGGGTTTAGCAACATTGAAGCGCTTCATTGTTATGCTCCTGATTGGAATAATGTGTTAAACGGCTGATTCAGAACTGAACCTCGCCGCCGAAGACCCAGGTCCGGCCCCGCGCGGTGGTGTTTATCGAGGTGCCTTCTTTGGCATTATCGAGGCTTTGGTTCATCCGGTTGAGCGCTTCGGCGTAATCACGATTGGTGACGTTCTGGACGCTTAAACGCAGCAGTATGTTGTCGGTCATCTGCCAGCTACTGTAGAGGTCGACGATGGTCGGGATATTGGGCATGCTCTCTTTCGGGACGGTGTTGGTGTCGTTGTTGATCCCCCCGGTACTCAGACGTTTCGTTTTGCCGGTGAATTTCACCAGGCTGCCGACGGTGAGCTTGCGGTCGAAAAGACGCCCGCCGATATCCAGGGTGGCGTAGCTCGAGGGCAGGTCGCTCAGATCGCTGTAGGCAAAGCTGTAAACCGTGCTGGCGATCGAGGTGGGCTGATCGGTCTGCTGTTTGCTCCAGGAGAGGTTTGCGTAGGCGAATCCAAGATCGTACCCGGCCTCAATTTCGTAGCCTTTGCTGGTGACCGGCGAAGGGGTGTTGATATAGATGTTAGCGTTGAAGCTTTCTGAGACATCGTCGATATCCTGACAGAGCCGGCCGCTGCTGCAGAGGAAAAAGGATTCGCTGGTGATGTAATTCTTGATGCGGGAGCGGTAGGTCAGCGCTTTTAAGTGGAGGCTGTCCTGGGCGAACAGCAGCCCCTGCTGATTGATGTTAAATCCCGCTTCCCAGGTTTGCGCCTTTTCAGGCTTGAGGAACGGGTTCATTGAGGCGCCGCCTTCGTTAGCGAAAAACACCTCCTGGACGTTAGGCGCGCGCGAAGAGCGGCTCCAGCTGATGAATGGCTGCAGCCACGGCGTTACCTGCGCGGAGAAGGTTGCCGAAGGGTTAACGGCGCGGTCATCGAGGTGCAGGGTGCTCTCACCCTGGGGGAAACACTTCTCATTGTCTGCGCAGGCGGGTTTGAAACCTTCAACCAGGCTGCGGGTGTAATTGAGATTGAGATCTAACGTATAAATATCCTGGCTTAGCGTCAGGGTGGAATATAGGGCGGAGATCTGCTGTTTCCCGGCCGGTGCAAAAGCGTTGCTGTCAGTCCGGGTATTCTGAATAAAGCGGCGGGTATAGCGGGTATCCATCCATTTCCCTCCGAACTGGAAAACCGAATACAGGTCGTCGGTGATTTTAAATCGGCTGGTATTACTGATGTCGAAGGCGTTAGATTTATTGGTGAGCGAGGAGTTGTTGAAATTATACAGCGATCCCGGCTTATAGGCCTGATTGCCCCGGCTGGTGCTGGCCAGCAGGTTAATTTCCACTCGTTCATCCAGCGGGGCGTAGTGATAACGCAGGTAATAATCATCGCTGGTAATGTCGCGGCGGGTAAATGCGTTGCGGTAATTTCTGCCGGAGAGTTCGAGTTTATTAAACTGGTCGGCATTGAAGTTCACTTTATACAGCTGAGAGCGTGGTTCCTGGCGCAGATATTTATTATCTTCAGCAATAAAGTCTTCGCTGCTGCGCCCGCCGCCATTTTTATAGGTCGCATAGGTTCGTGAACCGCTGATGCCCACCAGCGCCCCAAGGCCGCCGCCGTTGGCAAAACTCCCGGTCTTACCGGCCACCGCCACCATGCCGGTGCGTCCAAGACCGTTATCGCCCACCGAGAAGCGCGAGAGCAGGCCCGTCTGGCGTCCTTCCTTCAGCACATCATCAATACCAATGGTGCGCATATTGGCGCTCCCCGCCAGCGCGTTGACCCCTTGCGCGCCTGCGCTGCTGCCGCGCGCCACATCGACCCCGGCGAGAAAGTTCGGGTCGAGCGGTACGCCCGCCGCGGTGTTGGCCCCGCCGTGGTAGTTTGCCGGCGCCATACCGAAGTAGGTCTGCGTAACCCCGTCCACCATGGTATTGACCCGCCCCAGTCCGTTCATGCCGCGAATGTTCACGCTGATCGCACCCTGCAAGGGGTCGATTTGCGTGTAGGTGCCCGCCATGCTGCGCAGCGACGCATCCAGACTCTGCAAATTCTTATTTAGCGTACGCGAGCTATAGGCTCCGGGGCGGGTATAGCTCTCTTCAGAGGAGCCGACCGGGTTGTTATCTGCCAGCGGGTTGTCGGTAATGGTGAGCGGCGAAAAAACCGATTCCCCCTCATTTTCCGCGGCAAAAGCATGGCCGTGCATAATAAGCAGCCCGGTCATGAGTCCTCTGACTATTTGTGATTTTTCCATAATCAATTCCTGTTAGGTATTTTTTTAAACGCACAAAATGAGCGTATTTATCCGCCGGCCTGAGGGTTCCGGTCGGCGCTAAATCGCGCATAATAAAAAATGCGACGGCGGACCTGGCGTCATAGCGCGGTCAGCTTCTGTCTTTTAAAAAATAAATTTAGTGACGGTTAAAAATTATATTAAGGATGAACCGTTAAATATTTACCGAATAAAAATGGGACCTTGGCTATCGGTTTAACAGGTCAAATTCTATCGGTAGCGTGACCTGATGAATGCCGTTTTTTAATATTTCTTTTGGCGGCGGCGGGAGCGGCCGCGCATTTTGCAGGGCGGTTAACGCTGCTCTGTCCAGAGAAAGGGTACCCGACGAGACGACCAGCTGTGAGCTAAGTAACTCGCCGCGTTCATTTACCCTGAAGGTGATTTTCGCCGTTCCGCTGCGCTGACGGCGGCGCGCGTCATCAGGATAATTACGCATTTTGTTGATCTTGCCCTTTACCAACGACTGCCAGCTTATTTTGCTCTCGCTGATGCGCGAAGCATCGGTATCCAGCGGCGCGGCATTACGCTGGGTGAGCGCCGGCTGCACCGGCGGCGCGGCCATGCTGGTGGTCGTCGCATTGCCAGGCTCTGCCCGCTGTTCGCGATGGGATTTTTTCCGTAGCTCGGCGGCTTTTTTATTCTGTCGTTCCGGCCTGGACGCGGCCAGCTTGAGTTCAGCGTCGGGATGGGCAAGGAGCTTCGGCAGCGCCTTGTCATGTGCGGTCTCCTGCTCCGTCATCTGCTCGACTTTGCGCTGTTGACTGACGCCTGGCGATAGTTCGGGTCTGATGAATGAGACTTCCAGTTCCGCGGCGTATTCCATCATCACGGCGGCAGGCGGTGAATCGGCTGGCCGGAGTGAAAAATGGATGATGAATGGCAAGACCAGCGCAGCGTGGAACAGCACGCTGGCGGCGGAACCTCCGAGCCACGGTGAACGAGGCGGGGTGAAGGGGGCGATCGTATTGCCGTTCATTTTGTCGCCGCAACTGACCAGATGTAGTCAGCCTGTTTTGCCGTCAGCGTGGCCGCGGTGGTAGTCAGCATCACCACCACCGGCTCCGGCGCCTGTAAATCGGCCAGATGCAGCGGTACGCCAACGTCTTTCGCCGCGTGGTAACCGCCGGCGATCAGCAGGGCCGGGCGCGGCGCGCGGGAGAGTTGCTCGGCCATAAAGCGGTCGCGATGCTGTTGAATCGCCACCATGGCATTGACCTGTTGATCGTTGATTTGGCCATCGTGCATCAGATAGATAATGGCCGCCAGGGATTGCCGGACCTGCGGACGAGAAGTGCGTTCTCCGGGGGGAAAGGTTGGGTTTTTATAAAGCTCGCCGACCTGCTGGCGGCTGATATTCGCGGCAAGCAGCGGATACGGGCCTTTCAGCGCCGTCATCACCACGTCACGGTACAGGTCCCATGGCCAGCCGCTGTTCCAGCGCATCGCTGCGGCGGCGCGGGTCGCGCTGACCGGGGAGCCCGACGCCGCGGCCTGTTTAACCTGAGTGACCGCATCCTGCTGGCCGCTATCGATCATTTCCATCAGCACGCTGCCCTGGCGGCGGGAGAGGGGCAGGTTTTGCAGCAGCCACTGTTCAATGGCGTGATGGCGCACGTTGGTGTGCTCTTCACCGACGATGACCAGCGGCGCGCTGTCGAGGCGGGTAAGCAACTGTGCTGATGTCAGCGTTTTACCGGTGTGGGCATCCAGGATACAGGCGCATTCCACGCCAGCAGCGGCCGTAGCGGCGGAAGTGGGCGTGGCAGCGTTCTGGCAGCCAGACAGAGCAAAAACGCTGCTGATAAGCAGAGATTTGAAAAAATATTCCGTATTAAACATAAATATCCGTTTGTATTTCTTTAGCTGTAGTTTTTTATGCTAAAAAGTGCGGCTGGATTATATGTGGTAATGATAATGATTATCAAGATCATTCTCATTTATGGTGATAATCAGGCAGGTGGATTTGCGCAACTGCAGTGAAAAAAGGGTACGCGGCTTGCGCAATGCCGGGCGGGGGAAGCCGAAGAGGAGCGAGGATAGCGGCGGAGCCCCGCCGCTAACAACAAAAGAATTACAAGGTCGGGTAGTCGGTATAGCCTTCCGCGCCGCCGCCGTAGAAACTCTCCGGACGCTGCGGGTTCAGCGCGGCTTTATGCTGCAGGCGGGCCACCAGGTCAGGGTTGGCTATAAAGTCACGACCAAAGGCCACTGCGTCGATTAACCCTTTGTTAATCAGGTCGTTGGCTTTTTCAACCGTGTATGCGCCAGCACCGATAATGGCGCCAGGGAAACGCGCCCGGACTTTCTGACGGAACGCCTCACTGTACGGCTGGCCGCCCGCCCAGTCCGGCTCGGACATGTGCAGATAGGCAATACCTCGTTTCGCCAGCTCTTCAATCAGATACAGCGCATCGGCCTCCTCATTCGGACCGTTATCGACATTCTGGAAGCTGCCGATTGGCGAGACGCGGATACCGATGCGATCGGCGCTCCACTCTTTGCTGACCGCATCCACCACTTCCAGCACCAGGCGCGCACGATTTTCCACGCTGCCGCCGTACTGGTCGGTACGATGGTTAGACGTCGGGGAGAGGAACTGATGCAGGAGATAGCCGTGCGCGGAGTGCAGCTCCACGAGGTCGAAACCGGCATCACGCGCGTTACCTACCGCCTGGCGGAAATCATCGACGATACCCGGGATTTCATCCAGCTCCAGGGCGCGCGGCATTGAGGTATCGGCGCGCACGGCGTGGCCGTTTTCATCACGCAGAGAGGTGCGGGTACCGGCGCTGATAGCAGACGGCGCCACCGGGGCCTGGCCGCCAGGCTGCAGGCTGCTGTGCGAGATCCGCCCGGTATGCCACAGCTGGACGGCGATGCGGCCATCTTCTGCGTGAACGCCAGCGGTAATTTTCTGCCATGCGGCGATCTGTTCCGGGCTGTGCAGACCCGGGGCGCCGGCGTAGCCTTTAGCCTGGGCGGAAATCTGCGTCGCTTCGGAGATGATCAGCCCGGAGCTGGCACGTTGACGGTAGTACTCCGCCATCAGCGGGGTGGGGATGTCGCCCGGTTCGATGCTGCGCAGACGCGTCAACGGAGCCATAAACACACGGTTAGGCACGGTTATCGCGCCCACTTTCAACGGGGTAAACAGTTTTGCTTCGGACATAGTGACTCCTGAGTAGACCGGTCGTCTTGTGATTCATTAAATAAAAACGCCTGTTACAGTTCAGGCGCCGTAATAATCGTTTTGGCATGCGCGAGGGCGCTTTCCAGCGGCGTGGCGCTGCGGGTAATCTTGGCCTGCAAATTGGCACCCAGCCACAGGGAATAGAGCACCTGGGAGAGGGTAAACGCGTCGCCGCGAAATCGCAGGCTGCCTTCCTGACGGCCCTTTTCCAGCGCTGCGCCCAGCAGGGTAATAATTTGGCTTGCACCTTTATCCATTTCGGCACGCATCGATTCCGACAGATCGCACACTTCGGCCGAGAGTTTCACCGTCAGGCAGCCGCTAATAATGCCCTGCTGGCAGAACTGCGTCAGCGTGTGCTGATAGTAGGCCAGCAGGCGGTCGCGATAGTTGCCTTCACCGTGGGCAAAGTGTTGCGCCAGGCGCTGAAGGTAGCCCGTATAGTGATATTCCAGCAGCGCGACGCCGTAAGCTTCCTTGGAGCGAAAGTAGTGGTAGAAAGAGCCTTTCGGGACTTCCGCTATTTTCAACAGTTCGCTCAGGCCCATACCGGTAAAACCGCGGTGCATGCACAGCTGTTCGCCGGTGGCCAGGATATGTTCGCGGGTATCGCATTCGCTATGTTTGTTCATGGCGCTCACTGTAGTAGACCGATTGGTCTAATGCAAGCGAAAATTAGCGACCGCCTGGCCCAGAGGCTGAACAACAAAAGTTGCGTACCGCGGATGAAACGTCTTCAATAAAAGACAGAGAGAAGTGACGGGAGGCATGAGGTGGCAGAGCAGCTGGAGTTTTTCCCGGTACAAAGTCCGTGCCGGGGAATTTGTCAGTCAGATGAGCGCGGTTTTTGTCGCGGGTGCTTTCGCAGCCGTGAGGAGCGTTTTAACTGGCAAACGATGAGCGATGTACAAAAGCAGGATGTTCTGCGCCTGTGTCGCCAGCGTCTATTGCGCAAATTACGCGCAAATAAGCCGGCGCCTGCGGAAGAACCGCAGCAACCCTCACTGTTTTAATAGCAAAAGTGCGTATACTCAGAACACTTTTTTGTTGAGGGCGGTGTTATGGTTCAGCGTATTGCTATGGCTCCACAGGGGCCGGAATTCTCACGTTTTGTTATGGGCTACTGGCGTTTAATGGACTGGAATATGTCCGCGCAAGCGCTGGTCAGTTTTATCGAGCAGCACCTGGATCTTGGCATTACGACCATTGATCATGCGGATATTTACGGCGACTATCAGTGCGAAGCGGCCTTTGGCGAGGCGCTTAAGCTGGCGCCGCATCTGCGCAGCCGGATGGAAATCGTCAGCAAATGCGGGATTGCGACCAAAGCCCGCGCCGAAAACACCATTGGTCACTATATTACCGACCGCGATCATATCGTGCTGAGCGCAGAGCAATCCTTGCGCAATCTGGCGACCGATCGCCTCGATCTGCTGCTGATCCACCGCCCGGACCCGTTGATGAATGCCGATGAGGTGGCGGAAGCCTTCCTCGCGCTGCATCACAGCGGTAAGGTGCGCCATTTCGGGGTCTCAAACTTTACGCCAGCACAGTTTACGCTGCTGCAATCCCGCCTGCCGTTTACGCTGGCGACTAACCAGGTTGAAATTTCCCCGGTGCATCAGCCGTTGCTGCTGGATGGTACCCTGGATCAGCTGCAGCAGCTGCGCATCCGCCCGATGGCCTGGTCCTGCCTTGGCGGCGGCCGTCTGTTTAATGACGACAGCTTCCAGCCGCTGCGCGATGAGCTGGCGCTGGTAGCCCAGGAGCTGAATGCCGAGAGCATTGAGCAGGTGGTTTATGCGTGGATCCTGCGTCTGCCGTCGCAGCCGTTGCCGATTATCGGCTCCGGTAAAATTGAGCGCGTTCGCTCCGCGGTTGTCGCGGAAAAACTCAATATGTCCCGTCAGCAGTGGTTCCGCATCCGTAAAGCCGCGCTCGGCTACGACGTCCCTTAATCCCCGCTCAGCCTCCGCAATGGCCGTCCCTGGTTTACACTTATCAGGGACAGAGCCATTCTGGAGGTATTATGCAACGATGTATCCTCGCAATACTCGCGTTAGCGATCCCGGCAGGCGCGCTGGCGGCCAGCGAAAACGTCGATCTCAATCTGGTGACCAGCCAGAGCGTGGGCCAGGCCGTTGGCAGCGTTAAAATCAGCGAAACCGCCGGCGGGCTGGAGTTCACGCCCGATCTGAAAGCGTTGCCGCCGGGTCAACACGGTTTTCATATTCACGCGAACGGCAGCTGCCAGCCGGCGATAAAAGACGGTAAGGCCGTCGCCGCCGGGGCTGCCGGCGGGCATTACGACCCGCAACAGACCGGGAAACATGGCGGGCCTGAGGGGCCAGGCCATCTGGGCGATCTGCCGGTACTGGTCGTCGACAGCGACGGTAAAGCCACTCAGCCGGTGGTGGCGCCGCGGCTAAAAACCCTGGCTGAGGTCAAAGGGAAAGCGCTGATGGTCCACGTGGGTGGGGACAATATGTCTGACAGTCCGCAGCCCCTCGGCGGAGGCGGCGAACGTTTTGCCTGCGGCGTGATTAAGTAGTTCTTTCCGTTATGGTCCCGGCGGCAGGCGCCTGCTCAAGCTGGGACAACGCGCAGTATAAGCGCCAGATCACCGCCGCCAGATCTTTTGCTGCCGGTTGATGATGGTGATTGAGCGTGTCGCAAATACGCTGCAGTTCCTGCAGCGTAGAGGCCAGCGGACGCTGCTGGACCCCGCGTTCGCTCATCACGTCCCGCAGCAAACTGATACACAAATCACGCACGCGTGAGAGGGGATCGGAGCGGGTCTCCCAGTCGCGCAGCTGCCAGACCACGTGTGAGCAGTTTAGCAGCACCACGCCCCAGCGCAGCAGCCAGCGGCGCGCTAAGGCATCCTGGCTGTTACTCAACTGACTGATGTGATGGTAAACCAGAGATTCAAACTCATGCTCGCTGTGCTGCGGGCGGCGACTTAGCTGATCGACAAAGTGACGCCGTAACGCTTTGATGTGGCGACGGCTTTTACGCGCATCTGAACCGGGGCTAATCACCGCAAAGGCCAGCCAGGCAAAGCCCACGCCAATAATTTTCCCCAGGTTGTCATTCAGAAAGGAGGCGAAGTCGTACGCCGGCGGGTTGGTCACCGAAATGAACGAGCCCATAAACACGATCAGCTGTCCCCACAGACCCGCCAGCTTTGGCATCTGTAATTTAAGTAGCTGCATGGTGGTCAGCAGAGGGAAAAGAAACAGCAGGAACTGCCATAGATCGGTTATCTGCACCATCAGGCCGAATTTCACCACAAAGCTGAACACCGAGAGCAGCAGCAGCGTGCGCATCAGCAGGGTCAGAGATTTGAACGGCGACGGCGAGACGGAGTACAGCACGCAGCAAATGGCGGCCAGGGTCAGCGCGGCCGCGCAGGCCTCCCATTGGCTGCTGATCCCCCAGGCGCCGATGGCGACCAGCGCGCAGAACGTTCTGACGCCGTTCCACAGCGCCTCTGCCTGATCGGTATAGCGGGCCAGCGCCGGTGCGGAAGGGACATTGAATTCGGCGATCGCCGAGGCGTTTTCCACGCGGCGGATCCAGCGACAGCTGTCGAGATACAGGCGGCAAAAGTAGCGCAGGCGCTTCCAGAAGGCGAGATGGCGATAGTCGGCATCCGCCGGGGGAGCCAGCGGGGCGACGATCCGGGCGACGGTGTAAAAATCGGCGCGTGGGTTAGCCAGTTCGACGAGCAGCGTTTCCAGCACCTGACGAGTGTGCGCCGGCGCCGCTGGCCAGTTGATCAGCATCCGGCGCAGGCTCGAGATGACGCTGGTCAGGCGCAGCTGCTGGTGGAGTAAATAATTGAGCAGCGGATTCTGGCGGCGAAAGCGGTAATGGCTCCAGAAGGCCTGAATACGCAGCAGGTTCATGGTCAGAATTTGCCCGATCACGCTTTCATGAGCGCTGCGAATCGCATCGGTGGTTTCCGGCACCCACAGCAGGCTGGCGTGCTCAAGCAGGCGGGCATGCATATTTTTTAATGCCGTCAGCAGCGTCGCGCCGTCTGAGGTGCTGGGCATGATCATCATCATCAGCCCGCCGCAGAGGATACCGACGATCACCTCGCACACGCGCGACTGCGCAATGGTCCATAGCTCGTTTGCGTCGGTGATGTTAATGACCGGGAAGGCAATAATGGCGCAGGTATAGCCGGCAAGCTGGAAGGCGTAGGCGACGTTGTTGGTGTACATCGCGCAGGCCCAGGTGCAGAGCGCAATCCACCCTGAGATGCTGAATAAAAACAACCACGGGTCGTTCAGCGTATGCCCGGCGAGCAGCAGCGCGGCACAGGCGCCGAGCAAGCTCCCGGCAATGCGGCCAAAACTCTTGCTGATCACGCCGCCGACGGTAGGGAAGCTGACGACGGCGGCTGAGGTCATCGCCCAGTAGGGCTCATCGAGATTCAGCCAGTAGGCGATGCTCAGCGCCAGACACATCGCAATTCCGTTACGCAGGGCGTAGCGCCACTGCGGACGGCTGGCTTTAACCCACGGCAGTGCCCGCCACGATAAGGCCTGAAGCTTCATCAGGGTTCGCCAATCGAGACGGTACAGGTAGTGCCCGAGACCAGCGTCGTATCCTGCGGCAGCGCCTTAAATTCGATCCGTACCGGAACGCGCTGGGCCAGGCGTACCCAGGGAATATTGGGTTTAATATCGGCAACCAGGCTGCTCCCGCCCTCAACGCTTTGGTCGACAATGGCCCGGCCGATGCTGCTTACGTGACCCTGTAACGTTTGTTTGCTGCTATACAGAACGATTTGCGCGCTATCGCCAGCGTGAATGTGGCGCAGCTTCGTTTCTTCAAAGTAGCCAATGACATAAAACGAATGGCTGTCGACGAGGGCAAAGACCGGATGGCCGACGGAGGCGTAGTCGCCGACGCGGGTTGACAGGTTCGTGACCCAGCCGTCCACCGGTGATTTGACGACCGTTTGCCCGAGCTGCCACTGCGCGTGCTCAAGGCTGGCCTGCGCCACGCCGACCACCGCTTTGGCCGCTTCCAGGGTGGTGTTCGCCGTGTTAAGGGCGGTATTGGCATTTTCCAGATCTTCAACGGAGATCGCGTTCTGTGACAGGTTACGCCGGCGATGCGCGTCATTGGCCGCTTTGATCTGTTCCGCTTTGGCTTTCGCCATTTCAGCCGTGGCTTTGGCGAGCTGCGCCTCGGCGTTGAGGACGGCGAGGCGGTAGGGCGTATCGTCGATCCTGAACAGCACGTCACCGGCTTTGACCAGCTGGTTATCACCGACGTTGAGCTGCCGGATGCTGCCGGAGACCTGAGGCGTAATGCTGACCTGTTCGGCGCGGACCTTACCGTCGCGGGTCCAGGGCGATTGCGTGTAGTAATTCCAGACCAGCCAGGCGGCAATGATGGCAAGAGCGGCGACGAGTAAGGTCGAGAAGTATTTGAGTTTTTTCATGTCGTGAACATTACCAGGCAGTCAGTAAAACCAGCGCCAGACAAACCGAAAGCGCAAACAGGGACAAGTCCATCAGCAGGGGGTGCCAGATATCGCCGGCATACATCCAGTCGCGGAGCTGACGGTGAATGATCAGCCAGATAAAAAATCCCAACAGGACGGCTTTAAATAAGGGGGGAAAGTAGATAGAAGCGCCGAATACCAGATCCTGGAGCGACAATCCGTTAGAGTTAAGACTCAGTTTCACAAGCAAAAATCCTTTGCCATTGCAGGGAGAATGTTCATGTTATGCGACTATTCACATTGTAAATCATTGTTTTGATTTTGGTGAATCTGGTAATTCATTTGTTTTGGTAATTTAAATGCTGCACACTATTCTAAAATCAGTATAATAACTTAGCAAGCTAATTATAAGGAGATGAAATTGGAATCGCC
This sequence comes from Klebsiella sp. NPDC088457, assembly GCF_044900465.1. Lineage (NCBI taxonomy): Bacteria > Pseudomonadati > Pseudomonadota > Gammaproteobacteria > Enterobacterales > Enterobacteriaceae > Klebsiella > Klebsiella sp. NPDC088457. Next base: position 15,590 of record NZ_JBJDNH010000040.1, read on the forward strand.
ACTGGGTTCTGATCTGGCACGTTTAGTGCGCGTCTGGCGCGCGCTGATCGACCATCGCCTGAAACCTCTGGAATTAACGCAGACGCACTGGGTCACGCTGCACAACATTCATCAGCTGCCTCCTGAGCAGTCGCAGATTCAACTGGCGAAAGCTATTGGTATCGAGCAACCTTCTCTGGTGCGCACGCTGGATCAGCTGGAAGAGAAAGGTCTTATTTCTCGCCAGACTTGTGCAAACGATCGGCGCGCGAAGCGTATCCGGTTGACGGAAAAAGCTGAACCGCTGATCAATGAAATGGAAGAGGTGATCGGTAAGACGCGCGACGAAATTCTGTCCGGCGTTTCGGCACAAGAAGTGGAAACGCTGCTGCATCTGGTGCGTAAACTGGAACAGAATATCCTCGATCTTCAGGCAAAAGATTAATCTATTCAGGGCTTTGATTTCTCAAAGCCCTTTTTCATTCACTCCCGCCAGACGATCACCCGGTTACGACCGCCATTCTTTGCTTCATACATCGCCGCATCCGCACGCTTCACGCACTCTTCTGCGCTCAGGGTCGCATCAGCGGCGGTAAATATGCCCGCGCTGATGGTCATTCTTTCCGTGAAGTCATCCTGCGGTTGATGTACCGCCTGACGAATACGCTCTGCTATCGCCTGCGCCTCCTCCGTGCTGGTATTGACCAGCAGCAAGGCAAACTCTTCACCGCCGATCCGTGCGGCGGTGTCCTGCGCGCGCACGTTTTTCTGCAGGACGCTGGCGGTAAACTGGATGACTTTGTCTCCCTGCACATGGCCGTAGTTGTCGTTAATGCGCTTGAAATAGTCGAGATCGCCGACGATCACCGAAAGCGGTCGCGAGGCCGAGGTCTCCGGCAGCAGGGCGGCAAGGGTATCGTAGAAGTGACTGCGGTTATACAACCGGGTCAGCGAGTCGCGGATGGAATTTTGATAAGAACAGAGATATTTCTCTCGGGACTCGCGGTACAGCGCAAACACATCGCAAACGATAACCATCAACATAAACAATGTACTGATGGTTTCAAAAAAGCGCGCGTAATACCATGAATATCCTGAGCTTCGTTCTGCCATTAATAAAATAACCACGGTGAAAATGTACGCTGCGCAAAAAAAAGCTCCGCTATACCAGAATGTATTTCGCAGTCGGGAGACGGCAATCAGCAGTGCTAACGTCATTAACCAACCAATGGTTAAACCCCAGCCGGTATAATGATGCCACGCCGGCATAAATAACGTGGTTAAATTATCGACCAAAGTGATATTCAGCAGCGGATGATGGCTCGAATACAGCCACGAAAGGGTAATAATCACACCGGTGAAACTCAGGCACGCCGTCAAAATAACGCCATGTATTCCGGCGGTAAGTCGGGGACTGTGGCGAAAGTGGTATAAAATAACAGCTACGGTAAATAATACCATCAGCATGATATTGCGGAAGCTATAGAAAATTAGCGCGTCATTGGCATTGGCGCGTAAACCCGTGCCGCACATTAACCAGCCGGGGTAACTATTCAGCGTCCCCAGCATCAAAAGCGCTGAGCCGGCGAAGGCGCAGGCGATCGCCGTCAGGTACAGACGCTCGCGGTCGCACCAGTACTTCATCAGCATCACGCCGGCGATCGTGGCGTGGAATATGAGTAAAAAAATGGTCAGTAGCGGAAACAGGACTGGACTAAACGTAGAACTACGACTTAGTACTGAGATGAGACATACGTGTATGACACCGATAGCGCCAATACAAACAATGATATAGATAAATATTCTCTTCAGTAAATTCTGAGGGCTCGTAAACATATTATCCATCCATGGATAATAAAATTATATTATTTGCCGCCAGAGCTGGGGCCATTAATTGTATGCAGCGTTATCATACCGTTATATAGCGAGTGAAACTTGCGCCAGCGCAAATAAATCGTGTGGTGGGTTTGTGTTATATGATGGGGGATGAGTTCTAATACATTCCGAGGCGCTGAGAATAATGCGGTCGGGTAAGACCGCATATATAAATAGGCAATATTAACGCGGGGAGACGGTCACCTGGCTGCCGCTGCCGGCAATGGCTACGCGCTGGCCGACGGAGAACGGGGTGCTACCCTGTTTCTGCACCACCAGAATGGTGTTGCCGTCATCTTTACGGATTTCCAGCTCCACGCCCTGGGTTTTATTCATTGCACCCTGTACGCCCTGGCCGGCGACGCCGCCTGCGACCGCGCCCGCAGCGGTAGCCAGTGAACGCCCGGTGCCGCCGCCGATGGTGTTACCGAGGAAGCCGCCGAGAACGGCGCCGCCGATCGCGCCGATCGCATTGCTGTCATCGCCGCCCTGAATCTGGACCGCGCGGGTATGAACGATGGTCCCGTAGGTGACGCTTTGCACCTGTTTGGCTTCGGATGCGGAGTAAACGTCACCGGAAAGGCCGCTGCTGCTGACGCAGCCTGCAAGCGATAAACCAATCATCGAGACAGCCAAAGCACGTAAAATCATTTATGAATCTCCTTCACCAAAATAGTGTTCAGTTGAACGTCCATGCGTTCAATTATATGGCATTTAAGCGTTGGCGGGCACAACTTCGGCATGGACTATACAAAAAATAATAATCAGCAACGTCTCAACCTTAGCTAAACGTAAGTTCTTTACGTAATGGGCAATCTTTAACGTTTTAGTGTTAAAAAACATTATCGCAGCATAGCATTAACCCCTGCTTTATGGTGGAGTGTGGGAATACGAGGGTCATGGAATGAAGGAAAGCGTATGAAATCAGGTCACTTTATCGGCGTCATGTCCGGCACCAGCCTTGATGGTATTGATGTTGTTCTCGCCGCAATAAACGAAAACGTGGTCGCTCAGCAGGCGAGCCTGTCGTACCCCATCCCCGTGACATTAAAAGAAGACATTCTGGCTATTTGCCAGGGACAGCCGCTGACATTATCGCAGCTGGGTCGCCTTGATACGCGTCTGGGGCGGCTGTTCGCTGAAGCGGTCCTCGCGCTGATGCGTCAGGAGAATTTGCAGGCCGCGGACATTATCGCCATTGGTTGCCACGGACAGACGGTGTGGCATGAGCCGACCGGCGAGGCGCCGAATACGCTGCAAATCGGGGATAATAACCAGATTGCCGCTCATACCGGCGTGACGGTGGTCGGCGATTTTCGCCGCCGCGATATCGCTCTGGGCGGCCAGGGCGCGCCGCTGGTGCCTGCTTTCCACCATGCCCTGCTGGCGCACCCGGTTGAGCGACGGATGGTGCTCAACATCGGCGGGATCGCTAATCTGTCGCTGCTGGCGCCGGGCGTGCCGGTACGCGGTTATGACACCGGGCCGGGCAATATGCTGATGGATGCCTGGATCTGGCGCCAATGCGGCAAAGCGTATGATAAAGATGCCCGCTGGGCCAGCGAAGGCAAGGTTCTGTTGCCGCTGCTGCAAAATATGCTGAGCGACCCGTGGTTTGCCCTCCCGGCGCCAAAAAGTACCGGGCGCGAGTATTTCAACTATGGCTGGCTGGAGCACCATCTGGCCCGCTATCCCGGGCTGCGACCGCAGGATGTACAGGCCACGCTGGCGGAACTGACCGCCGTGACGATCGCTGAACAGGTGCTGCTGAGCGGCGGCTGTGAACGCCTGCTGGTATGCGGCGGCGGGGCGCGTAATCCGCTGCTGATGTCGCGTCTGGCGGCGCTGCTGCCGGGTACCGAGGTCGCAACCACCGATGCGGCGGGGATCAGCGGCGATGACATGGAAGCGTTGGCTTTTGCCTGGCTGGCCTGGCGGACGATGTCCGGCTTACCCGGCAACCTGCCGTCGGTCACCGGCGCATCTGAAGCCTCTATCCTCGGGGCCATTTTCCCCGCCAATCCGCCGCAGAATCAGAGTTAACTGAAACCCTTGTTTTTTATTAACCGGTAGACTGGATCAAGTTAACGGGGGGCGACATGCTCCCCTGGACCGGGAAAGTCGAAGGCAAACGAATGAAAAAAATCCTTATCGCTGTTGTACCTTTTATGCTGGCGGGCTGTAGCTACTACAACCAGTTTGTCGAGCGCATGCAGACGGATACGCTGGAGTATCAGTGCGATCAGAAACCGTTGACCGTACATATTAACAACACCCGCCAGATGGCCAGTTTCATTTACGACAATCAGCAGCTGAATCTGCAACAGGGGCTGTCGGCGTCAGGCGCGCGTTACACCGACGGGGTGTATGTCTTCTGGTCGAAAGGCGACAGCGCCACCGTCTACAAACGGGATCGCGTGGTGCTGGAAAACTGTCAGCTGCAGACGGCCAAACGTTGAGATTTCTGTCCCGGGGGCGCACAATGACGCCACCCGAAGACTCTTTTCTCAATGGCCATGTCTGATAACGACGAATTGCAGCAAATCGCGCATCTGCGCCGAGAGTATACCCGTGGCGGTCTGCGTCGCCACGATCTTCCCGCCGAACCGCTGGCGCTGTTTGAGCGTTGGCTCAGGCAAGCGTGTGACGCCCGCCTGGCCGACCCGACGGCGATGGTCGTCGCGACCGTTGATGAAAACGGTCAGCCCTACCAGCGTATCGTTCTGCTTAAGCACTATGACGAGAAAGGGCTGGTGTTTTATACCAACCTCGGCAGCCGTAAAGCCCGCCAGATTGAACACAATCCGCGCGTGAGCCTGCTCTTCCCGTGGCATATGCTGGAGCGTCAGGTGATGGTGACGGGCAAAGCGGAGCGTCTGTCGACGCTGGAAGTGGTCAAATATTTCCATAGCCGCCCGCGCGATAGCCAGATCGGCGCCTGGGTCTCTCAGCAGTCTACCCGCATCTCCGCCCGCGGCATTCTTGAAAGCAAATTCCTCGAACTGAAGCAGAAGTTCCAGCAGGGCGAAGTGCCTCTGCCGAGCTTCTGGGGCGGATTCCGCGTCAATATTGAGCAGATGGAGTTCTGGCAGGGCGGTGAACACCGCCTGCACGATCGTTTTTTGTACCAGCGTGACAATGACGCATGGAAAATCGATCGCCTGGCCCCCTAATCCATGAAATTTGTTGTGCTAAGCGCTGGTGCTGGATGGGCTGGCGCTTTATTCTATAGGATTCATTCATCACGCTGCTTCCTGGCTGGCTGTGCCTGATTTTCCCGGACATTGCCCGGTTGAGCCACGCCTGCCGCCGTAATGCAGCCTGTATGATTTTGCATAGCTGTTTTTTTTCGCGTCTGGCGAAAAGTCGTGTACCGGCAAAGGTGCAGTCGTTTTATACATGGAGAATTTGATGGCAAGCAGTAACTTGATTAAACAATTGCAAGAGCGGGGGCTGGTAGCCCAGGTGACGGACGAGGAAGCGTTAGCAGAGCGACTGGCGCAAGGCCCGATCGCGCTCTATTGCGGCTTCGATCCTACCGCTGACAGCTTGCATTTGGGGCATCTTGTTCCATTGTTATGCCTGAAACGCTTCCAGCAGGCAGGCCATAAGCCTGTGGCGCTGGTGGGCGGTGCGACCGGTCTGATTGGTGACCCGAGCTTTAAAGCCGCCGAGCGTAAACTGAACACCGAAGATACCGTGCAGGAGTGGGTAGATAAAATTCGCAAACAGGTCGCGCCGTTCCTCGACTTTGATTGCGGTGACAACTCGGCGATTGCCGCGAATAACTACGACTGGTTCGGCGGCATGAACGTGCTGACTTTCCTGCGTGATATCGGCAAGCACTTCTCCGTCAACCAGATGATCAACAAAGAAGCGGTGAAGCAGCGTCTGAACCGTGACGATCAGGGCATCTCGTTTACCGAGTTCTCCTATAACCTGCTGCAGGGTTACGACTTCGCGTGTCTGAACAAGCTGCACGGCGTCGCGCTGCAGATTGGCGGTTCCGATCAGTGGGGTAACATCACCTCCGGTATCGATCTGACCCGTCGTCTGCATCAGAACCAGGTGTTTGGTCTGACCGTTCCGCTGATCACCAAAGCGGATGGCACCAAGTTCGGTAAGACCGAGGGCGGCGCCGTCTGGCTGGATCCGAAGAAAACCAGCCCGTACAAATTCTATCAGTTCTGGATCAACACCGCGGATGCGGATGTTTATCGCTTCCTGAAGTTCTTCACCTTTATGGACATTGAAGAGATCAATGCCCTGGAAGAAGAAGACAAAAACAGCGGTAAAGCGCCGCGGGCGCAGTACGTGCTGGCGGAGCAGGTGACCCGCCTGGTCCACGGCGAGGAAGGTCTGGTCGCGGCAAAACGCATCACCGCAAGCCTGTTTAACGGCAACCTGAGCGATCTGAGCGAAGCCGATTTTGAACAGCTGGCCCAGGACGGCGTGCCGATGATTGAAATGGAAAAAGGCGCAGACCTGATGCAGGCGCTGGTGGATTCCGAGCTGCAGCCGTCCCGCGGCCAGGCGCGTAAAACCATCGCTTCCAATGCGGTGACCATCAACGGCGAAAAACAGTCTGACCCGGAATATGTGTTTACCGATGGCGACCGGCTGTTCGGTCGCTACACCTTATTGCGTCGCGGTAAGAAAAATTACTGTCTGGTTTGCTGGAAGTAATTGCGTAAAGGCAGGGGCGTGGGAAACCACGCCCCTTATTTTTTGCTGTCAGGTACCTAAGATGAAGAATATCCTCGCCATCCAGTCTCACGTTGTGTTTGGCCATGCCGGCAATAGTGCCGCCGAGTTTCCGATGCGCCGCCTTGGCGCGAACGTCTGGCCCCTTAATACCGTACAGTTCTCCAACCATACCCAGTACGGGAAATGGACCGGTTGCGTGATGCCGCCTGCGCATCTGAGCGAAATCGTTCAGGGGATTGCGGATATCGATCAGCTCCAGCGCTGTGACGCGGTATTGACCGGCTACCTGGGTTCTGCCGAACAGGGTGAGCATATTCTTGGCATTGTGCGTCAGGTGAAGGCGGCCAACCCAGCGGCAAAATATTTTTGCGACCCGGTGATGGGCCACCCGGAAAAGGGCTGTATCGTCGCCCCCGGCGTGGCGGAGTTTCATGTCCGCTATGCGCTACCAGCAAGCGACATCGTTGCGCCGAACCTGGTTGAACTGGAGATCCTCTGCGGCCATCCGGTGGCGAATGTCAGCGAAGCCGTGGCTGCCGCGCGTGAGCTGATCGCGCAGGGGCCGCAGGTGGTGCTGGTTAAACATCTTTCCCGTGCCGGTTTGAGTATGGACCGTTTTGAAATGCTGCTCGTGACGCATGACGAAGCCTGGCACATCAGCCGCCCGCTGGTGGATTTTGGCCTGCGTCAGCCGGTGGGCGTCGGCGATGTCACCAGCGGTTTGCTGTTAGTGAAGCTACTGCAGGGCGCGAGCCTGCGCGATGCGCTGGAACATGTCACCGCGGCGGTGTATGAGATTATGTTGGCCACCAAAAATATGCAGGAGTATGAGCTGCAGGTGGTGGCGGCACAGGACCGTATCGCCCGGCCGGAGCACTACTTTAGCGCCACCCAGCTGTAAGGGGGGATTTGCCCGGCCTCAGCGCCGGGCAAAGGGTTCAGATTGACTTCAGACCTTCCGCAGCCAGCGCCGCGGCAACCGCCGGACGCGCGGCAACATGTTTCATCCACGCTTCGATGTTGCGATATTCCGCCATCTTCAACTTCACGCCATAGCCCCAGCGCAGCACGGTAAACAGGTAGCCATCAGCAATGGTAAAACGATGCCCGTTCAGCCACTGTTTTTCCTCCAGCGCCTTATCAATATACTGCAGTTTCTTCTCCAGCAGCGCGCGAGCGGTAGCTTTGTAATCTTCCGGGGTATCCGCGCGGAACAGCGGAGAAAAGCCTTTATGCAGCTCTGTGGCGACGTAGTTTAACCACTCCAGCGTCTGGTAACGAGCAATGGTGCCCACCGGCGCCAGCAGCTGACGGTCCGGCACGAGGTCGGCAATATATTGCATAATCGCGACGCCTTCCGTTAACAAGATTTCGTCGTCAAGCAGCAGCGCCGGAACCTGTCCTTTGGGGTTGATCAGCAGGTAATCATCACCATTTTCCAGACGTTTATTCGCCAGATCAACGCCTTGCAATGTGAAGTCCAGTCCGCTTTCGCGCAGGGCAATGTGTGAAGCAAGGGAACACGCGCCGGGTTTGTAGAACAGTTTCATCAGTAACTCCTCGTGGCTGCAGTTTTCTGTATGTTAGTCCCCCCGGGGGTAAAAAAAAAGCCGCTAACAAAAGGTTAGCGGCTTAAATTTATTGGTTTTCCCGGAGCGCTTAGGCGGTTGCCGTGTCGCGTACTTTGGCGACGGCGTCGTCATCCTGGGTCATGCGATTCAGTTTCGGTGCGGTAGCAAACATCAGCACGGCGATAATGGCGGTCGCAATACCAATCTGCAGGAAGACATGACCATATACGGCCAGCGACTGCAGCGGGTCAGTGACGTTATCCGGTACCGCCATCAGGTTCGCCACTTTACCGGCGATGATAGCCGCGCCGGCGGTAGTCAGGAACCAGCTACCCATGATGAAGCCCATCAGACGCTGTGGTACCAGCTGAGCCACCATCGCCAGACCCAGACCAGAGATCATCAGCTCGCCGATACTCTGCAGCGCGTAGCTCAGAATCAGCCAGTTAACGGAAACGATGCCGGCATCGGTGGCAAACTTCGCACCCAGCGGCAGTACGAGGAAGGCCAGTGAACACAGCACCATACCGATAGCGAATTTGTGCGGCATCGGCAGACGGTCGCCCATCTTGTTATAGATTGCGGCCAGAATCGGGCTACCAACCATAATCCAGAACGGGTTCAGCGCCTGGAACTGCTCCGGCTGGAAGCTGATGCCGAGAATAGCATGCTCAACGTTGCGGATAGCGAAGAAGTTCAGCGAGGTCGGCATCTGGCTATAGAGCACGAAGAAGACGATCGCCTGCACCATCAGCACGAAGGCGACAATCATCTTACGACGCGCCGCGCCTTTCATGGCGATAGCTTCTTTCGCAAAGATAATCACGATGCCCAGCGCCACCACACCCAGCACCATACGCGCAATACCCTGGTTATGCAGCAGCCAGGTCGCAATCACCACCAGGATGACCACGCCGACGATAGTCGCCAGCAGCTTGCCGAAATGAACCGGCGCAAAGTCTGGTTTGGAGCCGTAGTCTTTCACCCATTTTTTGCAGAACATGAAGTTCACCAGCGTGATCAGCATACCGACAAAGCTCAGGGAGAAGGCGATGCTCCAGCCGAACTTCGCGGCCAGCCACGGAGTTGCCAGCATGGAGAAGAACGAGCCGATGTTGATGGACATGTAGTACATGGTAAATGCGCCATCAAGACGCGGGTCATCTTTCGCATAGCAGGTAGACAGCAGGGACGACGGGTTAGCCTTAAACAGGCCGTTACCGACGGCAATGGTCGCCATACCCATATAAACGATAGCCGCATCATGACCGGACCAGGCGACCAGCGCATAGCCGATAGCCAGAACGACGGTTCCCAGCATAATGACACGTTTGGTGCCAAGCACTTTATCGCCCAGCCAGCCGCCAATAGCCACGAGGCCATAAACCAGTGCGCTGAAGGAGGAGAAGAGTGTAATAGAATCCGCTTCCGACATACCCAGCTGTTTTACCAGGTAAACGGCCATGATCCCTTGCAGGCCGTAATAACCAAAACGCTCCCATAATTCGATCGAGAAGATCAGGTAGAACGATTTCGGTTGTTTGAAAGCGTTCAGACTCACGCTTTCTGCTGGTTTATTGTTTGCAGTTGACACATATACCTCTTTTTTTACATCCCATATTAACGGGGGGTGTTCGGGGCGCAATCTGGCAAGACCGCCGCCTTTATAGTTATTCTGGAGGGAAAACGGGAAGTAATGTTCACTATCCTGTCCCTTCAGGCAAGAGTTTTGTAATACTCTGTTACATATCTTTCAGGCGTTATAATACGCCAGTCATTCAAATGTTATACAGAGTTAAATTTCACCTTTTAGTTATTGGTGATATTTTTGTCTGCCGGGAACCGCAGGGTAAGGCGCAAAGGCGATATATTCTGCTAATAAGCCTTGAACATAGTTATATAGCCCATAATCCTAAAAAAAGTTGGGGTATTGTCCTGGTGATTGTCTCTCAGCTATTGGAAACACTGGCTTTTTTTATCATTAATGCAACAATGATTTAACATTGCGTTGCATGGATGATCTGGATCACAAATGTATAGAAATTTTTTCGCTGCAAAAAATGATTAACCTGGCTGTACGTTATATGGGCGGTTAATTGTACTGGAGGATGAAGAGATAGCGGTGTTAAACACAGGATGGGCCGGTAATGAGCAGAACCATTACCACAATCAGGGTAATGATTCTGTTTTGAGGTTACGGATAGACCTTCTCTTTAAACTCACAAAGATCTTCAATCAGGCAGGAGCCACAGCGGGGCTTGCGGGCGATACAGGTGTATCGTCCGTGGAGGATCAGCCAGTGGTGGCAGTCGACTTTGAACTCAGCCGGCACCACCTTTAAGAGCTTTTCTTCCACCTGTTCAACGTTCTTGCCGGGGGCAAACTGCGTACGGTTGCAAACGCGGAAAATATGCGTGTCGACGGCAATCGTCGGCCAGCCGAAAGCGGTGTTTAATACCACGTTTGCGGTTTTTCGACCCACGCCCGGCAGCGCTTCCAGCGCGGCCCGATCTTCCGGGACTTCGCCCTGATGTTGCTCAAGCAGGATCCGACAGGTTTTGATGACATTTTCCGCCTTGCTGTTAAACAGCCCGATGGTCTTGATATACGATTTGACGCCATCAACGCCCAGTTCCAGCATGGCGGCCGGGGTATTCGCGACCGGGTACAGCCTGGCAGTGGCTTTATTCACGCTGACGTCGGTGGCCTGAGCCGAGAGTAAGACGGCAATCAATAACTCGAACGGTGAACTGAAATGAAGTTCCGTCGTTGGATGCGGGTTGTTATCCCGCAGCCGGGTCAGTATTTCCAGACGCTTGCTCTTATTCATCCTGGAATTTTCCCTGCGGCATCCGCCGGTGCGGCGAGCGGCGTATCCACTGCTTTGGCTTTACGCTGTTTAGTGCGTTCATCAATGAGGTATTTTACCGCCAGCATCATGCCCAGGCCAATAAATGCCCCCGGGGGCAGCATCGCCAGCAGGAACGGCGTATCGGTATGGAAGACTTCAATGCGCAGCACTTTGGCCCAACTGCCCAGCAGGCTATCTGCGCCATCAAACAGCGTGCCGTTGCCGATGATTTCGCGCAGGGAGCCCAGCACAAACATGGCGCAGGTCGCTCCCATACCGATGGAAAAACCATCCAGCGCCGACAGGGCCGGCCCTTTTTTGGCAGCGAAGGCTTCGGCGCGCCCGACCACGATACAGTTGGTCACGATCAGCGGGATAAAAATCCCCAGCGACTGATACAGACCAAACGCATAGGCGTTAATCAGCATCTGTACGACGCTCACCACCGAGGCGATGATCATGACGTAAATCGGAATACGGATCTCAGCCGGCGTCCAGCGGCGCAGGCTGGAGATAGTCAGGTTAGTCAGCGTCAGGACCAGCGTTGTGGCAAGCCCCAACCCCAGCGCATTGGTAGCGGTAGAGGTGACCGCAAGCAGGGGGCACATGCCTAACAGCTGTACCAGCGCGGAGTTGTTTTTCCACAACCCCTGAACAATCACGTCTTTTACTTCGCTCATGGTCTAGTCTCCGCAGGCGGTGAATTCGGGAATCTGCGCGGGCAGCGTTTGGGCGTACAAACCGGCACGCTTAACGGCGTTGACCACCGCGCGCGGGGTAATAGTAGCCCCGGTAAACTGATCAAAATCACCGCCGTCTTTTTTGACCGCCCAGTGGCTGTCGCCGGGGCCCTTGATAATCTTACCGGCAAAATGGGTTATCCAGTCCGACAGGCGTAACTCTATTTTATCCCCTAGTCCTGGGGTTTCATGATGCTCGGTGACACGAGTACCGAGCACGGTACCTTTAAAATCGGCGGCGACCAGCAGCTGAATCGCGCCGGAGTAACCGTCTGGCGCCGTGGTTTCCATGACGGCACCCACCGGCGTGTCGTTATTTTTGGCAATCCAGACCTTATGCTGCCCTTTACCGAGAGGCGGGGCAGTGACCAGATAACAGCTTTTCAGCAGATCGTTATTATAAAGGTCTGCTGGCAGAACCTGATTGAATAACGCTTTTTGCTGGATCGCGGCCTGCTCATCAATCGTTGATTTTGTCAGCTCGTTGATGGCCGCAGTTAATCCGGTGGAACCCGCGGCAAAGAGTGCCAGCGTGACGCCGTGTTTGCGCATGCTTTTTAACATCATCGGTCCTCAGCGGTGGCCATAGACGCGCGGACGCGTGTAGTAATCGATCAGCGGAACGGTAATGTTCGCCAGCAGTACAGCGAAGGCCACACCATCAGGATAGCCGCCGAAACTGCGGATTAGCCAGACCAGCAAACCGGCCAGCGCGCCAAAAATCAAGCGGCCGCGGTTGGTCGTGGAGGCGGTGACCGGGTCGGTTAAAATAAAGAATGCGCCCAGCATTGTGGCGCCGGAGAGCAGGTGGATCTGTGGGGCCGCGAGGCTTTGCGGCGAAAACAGCCAGCCGAGCGTGGCACAAATGGCCAGGCTCAGCAGGAAGCTGACCGGTATATGCCAGCGAATGGTTTTCTGCCAAAGCAAAAACAGCCCGCCGACCAGATAGGCGATGTTGACCCACTGCCAGCCAAGGCCGGCCAGCGCGCCGCCGTAGATTGGATACTGCAGGATCTCGTTCACCTCATGTCCGGCATGGAGCGAGGTTTTAAAGGTGTCTAACGGCGTAGCCTGGCTGATACCGTCGACGCTCATGCGCAGCGCGTTCATGTCACCGCCGGCGGCGGTGTGGCCGGTGAAGATCACCCGCAAAGCATCGGTAAAGCCTGGGACGGTGGCGGCGATTTCATGCGGCGGCAGCCAGGAGGTCATCTGGACCGGGAACGAGATCAGTAGCACGACGTACCCAATCATCGCCGGATTAAACGGGTTATGACCCAGGCCGCCATACAGCTGTTTAGCGATAATCACCGCGAAAGCGGTGCCTAAAACGACCATCCACCAGGGGGCCAGCGGCGGAATACTGATTGCCAGCAGCAGACCGGTCAGCAGCGCTGAGTTATCGGCAAGCAGGGCGGAGACATGCTGTTTACGCAGTTTGAGGATAGCGGCTTCTGCTCCCCAGGCGCTTAAGGCCGCCAGGATCACCTGCAGCACGGTGCCCCAGCCAAAGAACCAGGTCTGAACCACAATGCCGGGCACGGCGGCAAGCAGAACCAGCAGCATAATGCGCGATGTCTGGCGCTGGTTGTGGGTATAAGGGGAACTTGCGATTCTGAAAACCATTTAATCCTCGTTGACTGCCTGCCGGGATGCTTTCCTGGCCTGAACGCGGGCGATTGCTTCGGCGACGGCGGCTTTGCGCGCGTCATCGTCGTTGGCGATTGACCGGGTCATTGTTTGTTGTTGTTCTACCTTGCGGGCCTTCGCACGGGCGATAGCGGCGTCAACGGCGGCTTTACGCGGGTCGACGGCTTCCGCGGCCGGCGGTGGCTCAACCTGCGTCGCCGCCTGCTGTGCGGCTTTGCGGGCCTTCGCGCGGGCGATAGCGGCGTCAACGGCGGCTTTACGCGGGTCGACGGCTTCCGCGGCCGGCGGTGGCTCAACCTGCGCCGCCGCCTGCTGTTCGGCTTTACGGGCCTTCGCGCGGGCGATAGCGGCGTCAACGGCGGCTTTACGCGGGTCGACGGCTTCCGCGGCCGGCGGTGGCTCAGCCTGCGTCGCCGCCTGCTGTGCGGCTTTGCGGGCCTTCGCGCGGGCGATAGCGGCGTCAACTGCGGCTTTGCGCGGGTCGACGGCTTCACCGGTCGATGGCCCGATATCCGGAGTCTGCTGCGCTAGCTTGCGCGCGCGCGCTTCGGCTTTACGCGCTTCACGTGCGGCGATAGCTTCGCTGTTATCCGGCTTCGCACCGGCCTGGACAACGATCGGCTGTGCGGCATCGCGCTGTTTCTCGCGCACGCGCGCCAGGGCGGCATTAATCGCATCCTGATCTTTCGCTGCCGGTTGCGCGGCGGACTGTTTATGGCGTTCCAGACGCGCGGCTTTATCGCGCTCCAGGCGCGCCTGACGAGCTTCAAAGCGCGCTTTGGCTTCCGCAGCGCGTTGCTCTTCCTGACGGATCGCCGCAATCTCCGCTTTTTCCTGGCGGAAATACTGCACCAGCGGAATATTACTCGGGCACACCCAGGCGCAGGCGCCGCACTCAATACAGTCGGCCAGATTATGGCTGGTCGCCTTATCGTGCTGCTGGCCTTTGCTAAACCAGTACAGCTGCTGTGGGAGCAGGTCGGCAGGGCAGGCATCGGCGCAGGCGCTGCAGCGGATACACCCTTTTTCTTCTTCGGCCTCGCCCATTTCGCTGGCCGACGGGGCCAGCAGACAGTTGGTAATTTTCACCACCGGCACGTCAAGCCACGGCAGGGTAAAGCCCATCAGAGGCCCTCCCATAATGACCATCTGTTCGGCGCTCGGGCAAAAACCGGCATCTTCCAGCAGGTGGCGGACCGGCGTTCCCAGCCGCGCCCAGACATTACCCGGACGGGTCACCGCTTCCCCGGTTAACGTCACCACGCGTTCAGTCAGCGGTTCACCATCGATAACCGCACGTTTGACGGCATAGGCGGTGCCGACGTTTTGCATCAGGACGCCGATATCGGAGGAACGCCCGCCGTGGGGGACCTGCTTGCCGGTGAGGATCTGGGTGAGCTGCTTCGCGCCGCCGGAGGGGTATTTCGTCGGAATGACCCGCAGGTCGATGCCATGGGCATCACTCAGCACCGCCCGCAGCATCGAAATCGCCTGCGGTTTATTATCCTCAATACCGATCAGCACCTGGCTCGGTTGTAAGATATGCGCAAGGATGCGAATGCCGTCGATAATCTGCGCAGCGCAATCCTGCATCAGCCGATCGTCGGCGGTAATATAGGGTTCGCACTCGGCGGCGTTAATGATTAAGGTTTCAATCTTGTCGCCGCCGCCGCGCAGCTTTGTTCCGGTCGGGAAGCCAGCGCCGCCAAGCCCGGCGACGCCAAACTGGTGGATGCGTTCAATCAGCTCTTCGCGGGTTTTCAGCAGGTACTGGCTCCAGCCGTCACGTTCAATCCACCGGTCTTCACCATCGGCATCAATGATGATGCTCATTTCTGCCAGCGCCGAAGGGTGGGCGGTGGAATGCGGCGCGATGGCGCTGACGATCCCGGAGGTCGGCGCGTGCACCGGCAGCATTCTCCCCCAGCCGCGGGTTAACGGCTGGCCGCGCAGTACGCGGTCGCCAGGCTGGACGCAGAGTTCACCCTCAGCGCCGATATGCTGCTTTAACGGGATCACCAGCCGCTGCGGGAGTGAAACCTGGCGCAGCGGCGTACCGTTAGACTGGCTTTTCATTTCCGGCGGATGAATCCCACCGTTGAAGTCCCAGACTTTGTCTTTTCTGAACGCGGAAAATAACTTAAACATGTTGTTCCACAGGAATATTGCGTACCGGAATAGTGTGCAGGTCCCACTTCCAGTTTTCAGTGGTCGTCGCGACCGGGACCATTTCGATACATTGCGTCGGGCAGGGCGCGACGCAAAGATTGCAGCCGGTACAGAGATCGCTCACCACGGTGTGCATTGCGCGGGTGGCGCCGACAATGGCATCGACAGGACAGGCCTGAATACATTTTGTGCACCCGATGCAGTTCTTTTCATCAATAACCGCGAGCATGCGAACCGGCTCCAGCTCTTGCTCATCGCCATCGATAGGCTGCGGGTCGACGTTCAACAGGGCGGCAATTTTTAACATCACCGCTTCGCCTCCGGGGGCGCAACGGTTGATTTTCTCACCCTGTTGGCCGACGGCTTCCGCGTACGGGCGGCAGCCGGGGTAGCCGCACTGACCGCACTGACTTTGCGGCAGGAGTTGATCGACTTTTTCAACGACCGGGTCATCCTCCACCTCAAAACGGCGGGCGGCATATCCCAGAATCAAGCCAAAAATCAGCCCGAGCAGGCTAATGGCAATGACGGCAATCCACACAGCGCTCATATTACAACTTCACCAAACCGCTAAAGCCCATAAATGCCAATGACATCAAACCTGCGGTCACCAGGGCAATGGCGTTACCGCGAAACGGCGCGGGGACATCCGCCACCACCAGACGTTCACGAATCGCCGCGAACAGAACCATGACCAACGAGAAGCCGACCGCGGCGGCAAAGCCGTACAGCGCGGACTGTAAGAAGTTATGCCCGAGGTTAATATTGAGCAGCGCGACGCCGAGAACCGCACAGTTGGTGGTGATCAGCGGCAAGAAGATGCCTAACAGACGATACAGCGCCGGGCTTGTTTTACGCACCACCATTTCGGTGAATTGCACCACCACCGCGATGACCAGGATAAAGGCCAGCGTGCGCAAATAGACCAGGTTCAGCGGGATGAGGATCCAGGTATCAATCAGCCAGGCGCAGATTGAGGCCAGCGTCATCACAAACGTGGTGGCCAGTCCCATCCCCATAGCGGTTTCCAGTTTTTTGGAAACCCCCATAAACGGGCACAATCCAAGAAACTTCACCAGCACGAAGTTGTTAACGAGGACAGTACCAATAAAGAGCAGTAAATAATCAGCCATCTACCCGACCTGAAAACAGAAAAAGCCGCCTATTATCGAATAAATCAATACCGGCGACAACAGGTTAACTGTGTGGTTATTACAAATTCACGAAGGTGCGTTTAACCCGTTCGGAACGTTTGAAGTAGGGTACCAACAGCGCCGCCGCGAGAAGCGGGAACAGCAGCTGACGCAGAGCCAGAACGTCTGAAATCGGCGAAAAAGCAAACGACTTTATTGCCAGCAGCAGCGAGATAAGTAACCAGATAATATAGTGTTTCGGGACAACGGTGCGCCGTTTGAAAAAGGCGATTGTCAACCACA
Organism: Klebsiella sp. NPDC088457; assembly: GCF_044900465.1. Lineage (NCBI taxonomy): Bacteria > Pseudomonadati > Pseudomonadota > Gammaproteobacteria > Enterobacterales > Enterobacteriaceae > Klebsiella > Klebsiella sp. NPDC088457. Next base: position 32,568 of record NZ_JBJDNH010000040.1, read on the forward strand.
GGGTATAATACCACATCGCGACAGCAAACAGCAGCGACCCGACCCACAGCAGGAGATGCCCGGCGCTCATGGCTTTCAACAGAGCGAAAGTCTGGGAGGACATCAGCGCATTAGCAAAAATCAGCAGCGACAGCGAGGTGCTAAGCAGTGCAACCAGTAGCCATGCCAGCGGCGCCAGCAGCCATCCGCCGATGCGTTCTGCAGAGTGAGAAGACATTATTTCTCCCGGATTCGATGAAAATTAAGAGCGGGAGTATAAGCAACTGGCATGGATGATAACAGTATTTATTGCACGTAACGCCACACGGATTTAGGAACCTGCCCGACATCGAACAATTTACCGCCAGAAACCAGCTCTGCCCGGCGATGATCAGCGGCGCGATACATGTTGACGATTTCGGCTGTGTCGGTCAGAGAATAGTTAAGGTGGTCAAAAAGTTTTTCAAGGCTTTCAAGCGAACTGATTTTACGAAATTTTAATAAGTAGTCCTGGACGGTCATTGGCGTTTCCATTTTATAATCGGAATAATAAGTCGAATAATATCAACTTTTCAGTAAACCTGCGTTCAACTAACGGTGCCTTCTTAACGGACCTGGCGGAATTATTTCGGTTGTAAATACTAAAGACAAGAACTCATTTCATTCCTGGCGTAGTCACAAGAAATTTAAGAATATTCTATAGCTGAATCAGGCGCCGGACGGCGCCTGGAAGAGAAGATTAACGCTGTTCGCCCCGGCTGGCAATAACGTTTTGATACCAAAAAAAGCTCTTTTTTCGTTTACGGGCGCGATCTTGCTGATGATCGACATACACAAAGCCGTACTGTTTTTGGTAGCCGTTCAGCCAGCTCAGGAGGTCAATAAAGGACCAGGGATAATAACCGCGGACATCGGCCCCGGCGGCTAACGCGTTTTCCAACGCGCGAATGTGGCTGCTGAGATAATCAATACGCGGGTCGTCAACGACTTCGCCATCAATAATGGGGTCTTTGGCGCCTAACCCATTTTCGGTGATGTAAATGGGGATATCGCCATAGCGTTCCTTGATCATCATAATGCCATCGGTTAAACCCTGCGGCCAAATTTCCCAACCCCATTCGGTATAGGTGCTTTGCGGATTGCGCACGAAATAGAACAGCCCTTCAACACCGGGTTCGCCCCCGCTTGACCCCTCCTGCGGCTGCGCGGAGACCGTTTCGCGGCGATAGTAGTTAAGGCCGATGAAATCACAGCGGTTTTCACGCAGCAGCGCGTCATCGCCTGGCGCAAAGCGCGGGACGTCCCACAGGGCTTGCGTTTGCCGGAGCAGGTCGGCGGGATAATGACCGGTCAAAACCGGATCGTATAACCAGTGGGTGTGGATCGCGTCCGCCATGGCGGTGGCCTGGCGATCTTCTTCGCTGGGGGTAAGCGGGGTATGGGGTTGCAGAACGTTGACGAAACCAATCTCGCCGCTAATGCCGGTTTGGCGAAAGTCTTTTACCGCCAGCGCGTGGGCGATGAAGACGTGGTGGCAGGCCTGGATGGCACGCGCCGGGTCGCGGACCGCGGGAGGATGGCAACCGTTAATATAGCCATGGCCGATGAAAACAAGGGTTTCATTAAACGTCGCCCACAGCTTCACCCGTGAGCCGTAGCGTGCGTAACACAGACGAGCATATTCGGCGAAAGCCTCGGCGGTGCTCCGCGCTTCCCAGCCGCCTTCATCCTGTAACGCCTGCGGCAGATCCCAATGATAGAGCGTAATCATCGGCTCGATATTATGCGCCAGCAGTTCGTCGATTAAATCGCTATAAAACCGAACGCCGGCTTCGTTAACTTCTCCGCGTCCCTGCGGCAGCAGGCGGGGCCAGGAGATGGAAAATCGGTAGCTCTGCAGACCCATTTCAGCCATCAGCGCGACGTCTTCACGAAAGCGATGGTAATGATCGACAGCAACGTCGCCATTGGTGTTCTGGAAGGTCGCTCCCGGTTGATGGGCGTAGATATCCCAGATCGACGGACCTTTACCGTCGGCGTCGTGCCCGCCTTCAACCTGATAGGCGGCGGTGGCGGCGCCCCATAGAAAATTTTGCGGAAATGCGGCCATGAAAAACTCCTTATCGAATGATAAAGAGAGTGTAATGAATGCCTTCGCAAGTCTGAAACCGGTCTCTGAAACCGGTTGCAGACTTGCGAAGCAGGTCACTTTTTCGCGTCAGAGACGGCTGACAGACTAATGGGAGAGGCTGGTTGTCTGGACAACATTAGCCGGAGGCGGGGACTGGTAGTTATCAATATGATGAGCGATAACCAAAAGCAGGGCCGAAACGCCGAAAACAACCCAACCGATAAGTTCTACAATTCTGTTGAAAACGTTGGTCATAATTCTGAAATTAAAAGTTAAAACAGAGCTAAATGTTACTCAATGGGAGGGGTAACGCAAGTGCTACCCGGCGACATTTTTACGGCTGCTGAAAAAGTGGACAGTTAAAATCATTAGAAAAGCTAATAAATCAAATGGGTCGTATAGTTATAGGGTGGCAAAAGTCGAATGCGAAAGCGGGGTGGCAAGATGAGCGACAATATCAGGGTAGGGATTATCGGGTACGGGTACGCCAGTAAAACTTTTCATGCGCCGTTAATCAGCGGGACGCCGGGAATGATCCTGGCGGCGGTATCCAGCAGTGACGAGAGTAAAGTTCTCGCGGATTGGCCCACGGTACGCGTTGTTTCGCAACCGGACCGGTTATTCAATGATGCCGGTATTGACCTGATTGTGATTCCCACCCCGAACGATACCCACTTTCCGCTGGCGAAGGCCGCGCTGGAGGCGGGCAAACATGTCGTGGTCGATAAACCATTTACCGTGACACTGTCACAGGCTCGCGAGCTGGAGGCTATCGCTAAACGTTGCGGTCGGCTGCTTTCCGTTTTCCACAACCGGCGTTGGGATAGCGATTTTTTAACGGTGAAGGCGTTGATTACCGAAGGGCTATTGGGGGAGGTGTGCTATTTCGAATCGCACTTCGATCGCTATCGCCCGCAGGTACGTAACCGCTGGCGTGAACAAGGCGGTCCGGGTAGCGGTATCTGGTACGATCTCGGCCCGCATCTGCTCGACCAGGCGGTCAATCTGTTTGGTTTACCGGTCAGCATGACCGTCGATTTAGCGCAATTGCGCCCGGGGGCGCAATCCACCGACTATTTTCACGCGGTGCTGGCCTATCCGCAGCGGCGGGTGGTGCTGCACGCCACGCTGCTGGCGGCGGCGGAAACCGCACGCTACATCGTGCACGGATCGCGCGCCAGCTACGTTAAATATGGGCTCGATCCGCAGGAGGCGCGGCTGAAAAACGGCGAGCGCCTGCCGCAGGAAGACTGGGGGTACGATATGCGTGATGGCGTATTGACGCGCGTGGAGGGTGAAGATCGTAGCGCGGAGAACTGGTTAACTTTACCGGGCAACTATCCCGCCTATTACGCGGCGATACGCGATGCGCTGAACGGGAGCGGCGACAATCCGGTACCGGCCAGCCAGGCGATTCAGATAATGGAGTTGATTGAACTGGGCCTCGAATCGGCAAAGCACCGCGCAACCCTGTGTCTGATTTGACGTTGGACAGCCCGGCAGTTGCGCTGCCGGGCTGAAACTCAGGCCTGCTTAACGCGTTCGATCAGCGCGGCTTTTTCCTGGTTACTCAGAAATGCCAGTTCGAGGCCATTGATTTGCGCCTGGCGAATCTGATCGCGGCTGAGACCGGCCGCCGGTGCGGCAACGGTGTACTCATGAATAATATCGATACCCTGTACCGCCGGATCGTCGGTATTAATCGACGCCAGGATGCCGTGTTGCAGGAAGGTTTTCAACGGGTGTTGGGCCAGGGAAGCCACGGTGCTGGTCTGAATATTCGAGGTCAGGCAGGATTCAATACCAATGCGTTTTTCGGCGAGGTAATCCATCAGCGCCGGATCCTGTACTGCTTTTACGCCGTGTCCGATACGTTCGGCTCCCAGTTCCCGAATCGCCTGCCAGATACTCTCCGGGCCGGCCGCTTCACCCGCGTGAACGGTGATGCGCCAGCCGGCATCGCGGGCAAGCGTAAAGTGGTCCAGAAACAGATTGCCTGGAAAACCAAGTTCGTCACCCGCCAGATCCAGGGCGGTAATCTCATCGCGATGGGCGAGGAGCGCCTCCAGCTCCTGCTGACAGGCCGCTTCACCAAAGGTACGGCTCAGAATACCGATCAGGCGGGCTTCGACGTTAAAATCGCGGCTACCTTCGCGGACGCCGGCAATTACCGCTTCGACCACCCCATCTACCGGTAGCTGGTGGGTCATCGCCATATAACGCGGCGAAAAGCGCAGTTCGACATAGTGCAGGCCGTTACGCGCCGCATCTTCAACGTTTTCGTACGCGACGCGGCGGCAAGCTTCCAGCGACGCCAGCACCTTCACCCCCCAATCCAGCCTGGCGAGAAAACTCACCAGGTCGGGGTCATTACTGGTGACCTGTACGTGCGGGAGCAGGGTATCAAGCGTGGTTGCCGGAAGTGCGATATTGAACTGGCGGCCAAGATCGAGAATGGTTTGGGCCCGGATGTTGCCGTCAAGATGGCGGTGAATGTCGGTTAATGGCAAAGTCGAATCAATCATGGTCGCACTCTTTTTTAGTTAAAGTGCACACTATTATACAACATGCGCATAACTGTTTAAAAGTATTGAAAAATCCATTTGATACAAGCATCTGGGAGTCTGACGGAGGCGCTCAGCGCTTTTTAAGATTGAGCGCAGCATACCCTTTCCCGCTGTTTATCACGCCTCCGCGAGCGGCGGCGTCTTACGCCCTTGCTGCGTGCCGCCGGTATTGCCGTTGTGGTTTAAGATTGCGGCCCCTGGCGATGCGCGATTGAAAATCGCCGCTGGCGAAAATAACCATCGGCCATAGATGGTCAAATATATTCTTATCCGGAGCCATGTAAAATAATTGTAAGGGGCAATTATAATATACTATGAAATGAACAGGCTACCGCCATAGCGCCTGAAAGGTGCTCCCGCCCCGCTTGTTGAAATTGTTAAGTGACCCTATGCTTGATTAACAGCAAATCGCTGTAAAAAATAATGGAGTTAGCCATGAAACGCAATTATTCAAATATCTCAACAGACAAGTCTAAGGAACAGGACAGAAAAAATCATGACAACGCTAAAAAACCGGCAAAAAATCAAAAGTAAATGATCCCGTTTTTATCTGAAATTTAATCATCAGATGCTGTCAGGGCCGGGCATTCACGCAGTGCGGCTCTGATGATGGGATGTTTCAGGAGAAAATGAGTCGGTTTTCAGCAAGATGGAGCAAGCACTGGATGCGAATAATACCAGGCGGGTAACAGGGATGTGATAAATAAAACCATTTTCTCTTACTAAACCGCCCACCGGCGGTTTTTTACTGGATATACCGTTCACCTGAGCTATTGCCGGCAGCTGTTGATATTTTACCAGCATGGTCGTTATGACCGCGAAAGAGAGGGGCGGTGCTACACGAACCGTTATCATTAAAAAACATCGCGGTGAGGTTCAACTGAATTAAATAATGCTGAGGGGAGTTGTTTTATCCATTTTTCGTATTCTGCAATCAGCGATGGATAACGTCATCTGAACAAGGCGTTGCGCAAAAGAAGGCGCCGCCCGGGGCTATCCTGGTCACGCGGTCATTTTTGTCTCATCCTGCGTGGGGAGTGCCCCCCCGGGCGCGGGTGAACGCTCATAGCAAAATGCTATTAATCATAGTGAATCAGTATTTAATTTTACTGATGGGATTTTCTATAGTTCCAGGCGCTACTTTTCCTGCAATGAATGGCAGGCTATTTTTAAAAGGACCCTGGGAATATGGTATTCACTCTAAAGAAATTTGTGGTTTCGCTGGCAGTCGCCAGCTCCGTTTTGCTGACCGCCTGCGGCCCCGCCGGGCAGGACCCCAATCATATCAAAGTCGGTATTAGCGCGGGTATCGATCAGCAGGTGTGGTCGGTGGTGCAAAAGGTGGCGAAAGAGAAGTACAACCTCGACGTTGAGGTCGTCACCTTTAACGACTTCGTGCTGCCGAATGAAGCGCTCAACAATGGCGATCTGGACATCAACGCCTTCCAGCATAAACCGTATCTTGATAAGCAGATCGAGGAGCGGGGCTATAAGCTGACCGAGGTGGGGACAACGTTCGTCTATCCGATAGCGGCATACTCGAAAAAAATAGACTCAATTGACGCCTTGCCTGACGGTGCGCAGGTTGCCGTGCCGAACGATCCGACCAACCTGGGCCGCTCGTTGCTGTTACTGCAAAAACAGGGGCTGATTACGCTCAAGGACGGGGTGGGTTTACTGCCTACCGCTTTAGATATCATTAAGAATCCCAAACGGTTGAAAATCGTCGAGATTGAAGCGCCGCAGCTTACGCGTGCCCTCGACGATCAGAAAATAAGCCTCGCGGTGATTAATACCACCTTTTCCAGCCAGGTCGGCCTTTCACCCACCCGTAATGGGCTGTTTGTGGAAGATAAAAACTCGCCATACGTCAATATCTTCGCCAGCCGCATTGACAATAAAGACAGCGAAAAGGTGAAAAATCTGGTTAAGGCCTATCAGACGGATGAAGTGGCCGCCGCCGCCGCCGCGCTTTACAAAGGGGATGCGGTAAAAGGCTGGTAGCCCCTCGTTTGCCGGCGCGGCTATACTCCTCAGGCTTTCAGCCATGCTCAAAATCAGGCCTGCTGAAAGCCTGTTGGAAGAGACAGGGAATAAGCCGGGAGAAACAGATGAAAGCGTTCCTGTTGCTCGTGTTGGCGCTCCTGCTGGCAGGATGCGGTGAAACGACGCCGCGGAGCGCGATTGCCCGCGGTTTGGTTCAGGCTCCTGATGGGGAAAGGGTGCAGGCTTATACCCACTCCGCCAGGCCGGTAACGGGTAACCCCGCTCCCGGCCTGAATCAATCCCTATTTCTGAATCAGATAACGGATAGTTGGACCGTCCTGCTGAATCTCCAGCACCGTGTAGCCGTAGTTTCTGGCATCCTGCGGAATGTTATTGATCGACTGCGGACAATCGCTCACTACTTCCAGAATTTCCCCTTTCTTTAGCGAAGGCATCGCCTCGAGGGTCGCAACGGCCGGATAGGGGCAGGGCTCGCCTACCATGTCGAGACGATAATCAGGGACGATCGTTTTCATGCGGTTTCCTTAATATTGGCCAGCGCGGCGGCTTTCTGACGGAAAAAACGCTTTTCCCAGACGATAACCAGCATCAGCGCGATAAATAACAGCAGATAGGTCACCAGCAGGCCGCCAAAGGGACCGAAGGTGGTCAGCAGGTTAACTTTATCCCAGCGGGTGGCCAGCGCCGGTGATAAATCATCCCAAAAGTAGGCCAGAATCGTTGAACCGATAACGTTGCCCAGCCCCACCCACCAGTAGTGAACCTGACCTTCCACGGCGCGATACATCCAGCCGGTTTCACAGCCGCCGGCGAGTACGATACCAAAACCAAACAGCAGGCCGCCGATGACCGCATTAGGACCGGCCCACATGATTTTGGGCTCCATGCCGAGCTGCACATAGCTGAAAATGCCGATCGCACTCGCCGCCATCCCAAAGATAATCGCTTTGGCCATATAGGTACGCCCGGTAATCCACATATCGCGGAATGCCGAGGTAAAGCAGATTTGCGCGCGCTCGATCAGCAGGCCGAATCCGACGCCAAACAGCATTGCCAGACCGAGCTTCGGTTGATTGGCCGCGGTGAGCAACCCCCAGGCAATCATGGCCAGAAACACCACTATGCCTAAGCGAAAACGGCGCCGCGCCTGGGCCGGTTTTTGCGTTAATGGCGAGGCGGCAGAGACTTTCTGCATCTTCACCGGGATACGAAAAATGGGCAGCAGGGTAAAGCGCGCGCCAAACCAGCTACCGATAGCCGTGGCGATGGCAAAAAACCAGGCATGCAGCGAAAACTGAGGGATCCCGGTAAAAAAGGCGGCCAGATTACAACCCATCGCCAGCCGGGCGCCGAACCCGGCAATGATCCCGCCGGCTACCGCCTGAATGATACGGATCCGGCTGCGCGGCAGGCGTAGTTTGACGTTGTTGGCCCACAGAGCGGCGGCAAAACAGCCGCCGAACATGCCGATAATCATCATGCCGTCGATCCGGGTTAACGGCGTACCGTCGAGATGAATCAGTTTGTAATAACCCCATTGTTCGGCGTGGATGCCAGCCAGCTGCAATAGCTGCCCGCCCCAGCGGGTAAATTCGCCGGTCACGGCCCAGAAGGTGCCGGTAATACCGAAATAATAGGTGGAGAGAATACCGGCGGCGATAACCGCGGGGGCCGGCGCCCAGAACTTAATCAGATACGCCTGTTTAAATTGTTGCCATGTCATGTAACAGCCTCTGAACTCAGAAGGTAAATCACCCGGAGGGCAAAGAAGGGAGGGATAATACGCCGCTTATAAAGACAAAACACTCGATGGGATCAAAAGGAATATTATTGACGGCAAAATGAAAGGTCACCGGGTGACCTTTCATATTACGCAGGGTGGCGACAGCCGCTGCCACACGCCACCATTGGGTTAATTAATGAAAACCGAGGCGAATAAGGCCTAAGGGGCAATACAAACCGTCGCAGCCTTCTATTTCCACGCAATCAGCACGGCGTAACTGTTCCGCCGTTTTACCTTCTCCGTGAATGGCTTTAATGACGCCCGTCGCGCCATTGCCGGCCACCATAACCATGCTGCCTGTTGAGATAGCGTTACGGTTACGATCGTAAGTTTTCATGGTTTCCTCCTTTTCACAAATATCTGGACGGGTTGGTTAAGCGGCTTTTTTTAATACACCTTTTTAAATTAGATAATTTTGAGTTTTATCAAAATAATGCGCAATTATGGTGAGGGGATTAACCCGTCACGCCGGTGACGGGTCCATTCCGGATGCGCCTTGCCGACGATTATATTTTATTAAAAGCCCAGTACAGCACGGCGGAAAGCAGCACCGACGCGGGTAGCGTCAGCACCCAGGCCATCAGCAGATTACGCACCGTGGAAAACTGCAGCCCCGAGTGATTCGCCGCCATGGTCCCGGCAATCCCCGACGACAGGACGTGGGTGGTGGAGACCGGAAGACCGAATGCATCGGCGGCGCCGATGGTGCTCATGGCCACCAGTTCCGCGCTGGCGCCCTGGGCATAGGTCAGGTAGGTTTTGCCGATTTTCTCGCCGATGGTCACCACGATGCGTCGCCAGCCGACCATGGTGCCCAGTCCAAGGGCCACGGCGACGGCGACCTTGACCCAGAACGGGATAAAGCGCGTCGCGCTATCCAGCTCTTTTTTCAAGGCGTCAAGGTTCTGCGTGATCTCCAGCGGCAGCTGGAGATCGGGGTGACTCCGCAGATGCTTGATCGTTTCCGCGGCCAGATACATGTCATTGCGGGTATTGGACACCGCCTGTGCCGGAATTTTATCCACCGAACCGTACTGGCGAATCTGATTACCGATAATACCGGACTAACGCGCCAGCGCCGGGAGCACTTCCGGCGTCAGCTGACCGTCGCGTACGTACCGGGTCAGTACGTCGCGGGGCTGCGCCGGGGTGATGCCCGGAAACTGCGCGAGCAGGCGATTTTCAGTGACTTCCGCCAGCGCCGCCACGCGTGGCGCCTGTTCCGGCGGCAGCGTACGGTTTAGCGCATAGGCAATCGGCATGGTGCCGACCAGAATCAACATGATTAACCCCATCCCTTTTTGCCCGTCGTTAGAGCCGTGAGCAAAAGAGACGCCGGTACAGGTAAGGATCAGCAGACTGCGGATCCAGAGCGGCGGTGGGGCATCGTTTTTTGGCGCGGCGTACAGCTGTTTATTTTTGACAAATTTCTTTAACAACAGCAGCAATACCGCGGCGCAGACAAAGCCCACGATGGGCGACAGCAGCAGCGAATACCCGACGTTGATCGCCTGTCCCCAGTCAACGCCGCTGGTGCCGTTGCGTCCGTGGATCAGCGCGTTTGAGACCCCGACGCCGATGATGGAACCGATAAGCGTGTGCGATGAGGATGCCGGAAGGCCAAACCACCAGGTGCCCAGATTCCAGATAATGGCGGAGAACAGCAGGGCGTAGACCATGGCGAAGCCGCCGCCGGTGCCAGCCTGCAGGATGAGTTCGACCGGCAGCAGCGAGATGATCCCGAAGGCCACCACGCCGCTGGAAAGCAGCACCCCGAGGAAGTTAAAAAAGCCAGACCACATCACGGCGACGGTTGGCGGCAGGGAATGGGTATAGATAACGGTGGCGACGGCGTTCGCGGTATCGTGAAAACCGTTAACGAACTCAAAGCCCAGCGCAATGAATAACGCCAGCCCTAATAGCAGAAAAGGCAGGTAGCTGGTATATACCGTCCCGGAGCTGGCCACATCATGAAATAAGTTTACCCCTGAGAAAGCGATTCCTATGGCTAATAAAAAGATAAAAAAAAGAACAGTTTTTTTGCTGTTCTTTTGGTAAAGCTTTGACCGGACAATCTGCGGGTCAATGCCCGGCGCGATGCGTTGCGAGCTGCTGTTTTCGCTCATCAGGGACCTTCCTCTATACATCAGACAGAATAATTGACATGGATGTCAGCGCTGAACTTATAAAACGCAGATGTCAGTCAGGTTTCTGTTTTATGAACAAATCATTAACCTTGCCAGGCTGTGAAAAATAGCGAAAGATGACTTTATTCGGGCCTGAACAGTGCTTAATGCCATCCTGAGGGATATATGAGTCAAGACGTCGCGGGAAAGATGTTAAAACCCGATTTTGATGTGGAAGTGTCCGGGTTAGTGTATGGTTTTATCTTTCGTGAAGGGCAAACCCCGCAGCAAATAACCTCGCAGCAGGTTTGCGCGCAATATCACGAGCTGGACGGCGAAAACGACTTTGTCTGGCTGCATCTCAACCTGAACCACGCCACCGCAGAGAAGTGGCTGCTGAACCATTTCCCCGTTGCCGATTTTTTCTTTGAAGAGATTCGTGATGGTTCACATACCACCCGTATCGAACGGCAGGGCGATAATCTGTTTGCCGTCCTGAATGACGTCCTGTTCCACCCTAAAGAGACCACCGCAGAAACCTCGACGCTGTGGCTGTATTGCAGCCAGAAGCTGGTGGTGACGGCGCGTTATAAGCCGCTGCGCTTTATTGAATGGATGCTGCCGCGCCTGGCCGGGTTAAAGATGAACTCTTCTACCGAACTGATGGCCTTCCTGCTTGAAGAGCAGGAGGAGGTGCTGGAGCAGGTGGTGCGGCAGGCCAGCCGGCACGTCGATGCGATTGAAGAGCGTTTGCTCAGCAACCACGTGCAGCGAAACCGCGCCGACCTCGCGCGCCTGCGGCGTATGCTGCTGCGCTTTCAGCGCCTGCTGGCCCCGGAGCCTGCGGCGATGTTTCGTTTGTTGAATCGACCTCCGGCGTGGATCGATCGCTCGGTAGTCCAGGAGTTCCGCCAGTTCACCGAGGAGTTTACGGTGGTGCTCAACGATCTCTCCGGCTTGATTGAGCGTATCAGCCTGCTTCAGGAAGAGATCAGCGCCCGACAGATGGAACAAAGCAACCGTACGCTGTATACCCTGACGGTGATCACCGTGCTGGCGCTGCCGATCAATATCGTCGCCGGGTTCTTTGGCATGAACGTTGGCGGGATCCCGCTTGCCAGCAATCATCATGGATTTATTCTGCTGGTGCTGATTGTCGGCGTGTTCACCCTTGGCGCCGGGTATCTGGCTTTTCGCCGCCGGGACGATCTGTAAACGGTGCGCCAGGCGGCGGTTAGCGTAACCGCCGCGCAGGCTTTTACTGCAGCGCGCGCAGGGCGGCAATCAATCCGTTGACGCCTTTCTCCAGCTTCTCGCGGGGACAGCCGGCGTTGAGGCGCACAAATCCAACGCCATCTTCGCCGTAGGTATAGCCCGGCATAATAGCGACCTTCTGCTCCTCGATAAGCGCTTTTTGCAGGGCGCGATCGTCGACATTCAGCGGGCGCAGATCGATCCAGGCGAGATAGGTGGCCTGCGGCGGTTGCCAGCTAAGCGACGGGAAAGCCTGATTAAGCGCCTGAGCGATATAGCGCATATTGCCTTCTAAATAGACCCGCAGCGCATCCAGCCACGGAGCGCCTTCGCGATAGGCGGCAATATGGGCGACCAGCGCCGGTACCGAAGGTGAAGAGAGCCCGTCCCGATTTTTCAGCGCCGTGAGATACCCCTCGCGCGAGGCGGCGTCGTCAATCAGGCCGTAGGCGCCGGTGAAGGCGGGGATATTAAAGCTTTTCGACGCGGAGGTGAACAGCGCCCACGGGCTGCGGGCGACGGTGCACCAGGGGATGTGCTGATGGTCACCCCAGACCATATCCATATGAATCTCATCGCTTATCACCTTCACGCCGTGCTGTTCACACAGCCGGGATAGGGTGTCGAGCTCATCGCGGCTCCAGACCTTGCCGGTTGGATTATGCGGACTGCACAGCAGCATAAGGGTATTGCGCGGATCCGCCAGCGCCCGTTCCAGCTGTGCCATATCGCAGCGCCACTGGTTTTGCTCGCGGATCAGCGGGACCGCGGCTACCCGGCGTTGATTGCCTTCAATCGTTTTATAAAAGGCATCATAGGCCGGAGTGTGGATCACCACGCCGTCACCGACGTCTGACCACCGGCGGATCATCTCCGCCACCATATACATCACCGAGGGGCCATAGACGATAGCGTCGCGGTCAACAGGAGTATGAAAACGGCTGGCGTACCAGTGGGCGACGGCACCGAGAAACTCGTCGTTTTTCCAGCGGCTGTAGCCGAATACGCCGTGCGCAAGGCGTTTGCTGAGCGCATCAAGAATGCAGGGCGCGGTGGCGAAATCCATATCCGAGATAGTGAACGGCAGCAGGTCGGCGGCGCCAAAACGATCGGCCACATAATCCCATTGCGTACACCAGGTTCCGTGGCGATCGACCGGCGTTGAAAAATCAAACATCTGAACTTCCTTCATCTCATACCCCTCCCGGGCGGGAGGGGAAAGGCGGTTTATGCCTGGACGGTATTCATCAGAACGGCCATCTCATCTTTCACCGACTGTACCTGCGGCCCAATCACCACCTGCAGGTTGTGCTGATTGAGCTGAACGACGCCGATCGCGCGATTGGCTTTCAGCGCGGCGGTGTCGACTTTGCTCATGTCGTTAACCGACAGGCGCAGGCGGGTAATGCAGTTATCGAGCGACGTGATGTTGTCCGCGCCGCCCAGCGCAGCCAGAATCGCCGGCACGTTATAGCCGGATTTCCCGGTGACGCCGGAGACCGCTTTTTCAAAGGCGGCGTTGGTTTCGATATCGCGGCCCGGGGTTTTCAGGTTAAAGCGGGTAATGGCGAAGCGGAAGATGCCGTAGTAAACCGCAAACCAGATGGCGGCGACCACCGGTACCAGATACCATTTGGTCGACAGGCCGTGGAGGATCCCGAAAACCACAAAGTCGATGACGTTGCCGTCGGTATTACCGATAGTCACCCCCAGCACCGCCATGATGGTAAAACCGAGGCCGGTCAGCAGGGCGTGAATGAGGTACAGTACCGGAGCGACGAACAGGAACAGGAATTCCAGCGGTTCAGTGGTGCCGCCAACGACGCAGGCGATCACGCCGGAGATCAGCAGCCCTTTAATTTTGTGGCGGTTTTCAGGGCGTGCGCAGTGGTACATCGCCAGTGCGGCGCCCGGCAGGCCGCCGAGGAACGCCGGCATTTTCCCCTGCGACAGGAAGCGGGTCGCGCTTTCAGAGAAGCCGTGGGTTTCCGGGCAGCTGAGCTGGGCCTGGAAGATAGTCAGCGCGCCGCTGACGCTATGCCCGCACACGTCCATGGTGCCGCCCGCCTCGGTAAAGCGAATCAGCGCCACCAGGATGTGCTGCAGACCGAAAGGCAACAGCAAACGTTCCCCGGTACCGAAAATCATCGGGCCAAAATTGCCCGCGCTGTTAATCACCTGGCCGAGGGCGTTAATCCCTATGGCGAATACTGGCCACACCAGCGGAATAGCCAGCCCGACGAGGCCGAGGACGACGGTGGTGATAATCGGCACAAAACGCGTGCCGCCAAAGAAAGCCAGCGCATCCGGCAGGCGGATATTGTGAAAACGTTCATGCAGCATCCAGATGATGATCCCGGCGATGACCGCGCCAAGGATCCCGGTATCGATCGACTGAATCCCGATAACGCTCTGGATATTGTTCGCTTTGAGAATGGCGGCATCGGTCGTCGGCAAAATGCCTTTTGCCGTCAGCCAGAAGTTAACCGCGAGGTTCATGACCGCATAGCCGACAAAGCCGGCGAAGGCGGCGACGCCTTTGTTTTCACGCGCCAGGCCCAGCGGAATCGCGATACAGAACATCACCGGCAGGAAGCTGAAGGCGAAAGAGCCGATTTTGCTCATCCACACAAACACCGCCTGCAGCAGGGGCGTGTTCAGCCACGGCTGCAGAGTGAGGACATCATGGCTACTTAAGGAACTGCCGATCCCTAACATGATCCCGCAGAACGAGAGCAGCGCCACGGGTAACATAAACGTTTTTCCTAACTGCTGGAAAAACTCCCACAAAGTGATTTTGGGTGCTGTTTTTGCCGTCATTAACGCGAATCCTGATGTGTTGAGTTATGGGTGAGTGCAACGTCACGGCAAGATAAAACGTTTTACCACTTTTTAGTGCGATAAAAATCACATAATCAAGCGATGATAACGTTTATAAAGATAACCTATTGATAAAACGTTTTATCGGTCGCCACAGGGAGACGGTTGCAGGTATGGCTATCGCAAAAAAGATCACCATCAACGACGTGGCGCAGGTGGCCGGGGTTTCGGTCAGCACGGTTTCGCTGGTTCTCAGCGGTAAAGGGCGCATTTCGTCAGCCACCGGCGAGCGCGTCAATCAGGCGATTGAGCAGCTGGGGTTTGTGCGTAATCGCCAGGCGGCATCGCTGCGCGGCGGGCAAAGCGGGGTGATCGGCCTGATAGTCAGCGATCTGTCGAAGCCTTTTTATGCTGAGCTCACCGCCGGGCTGACGGATGCCCTTGAGTCCGAGGGCAAAATGGTCTTTCTGACCCAGGGCGGGCATCGCGGCGAAAAAATGCTCCAGCGCTTTGACACCCTGGTTGCCCAGGGGGTTGATGGGGTGATCATCGCGGGCGCTATCGACAAGGGCGGCGAACTGCGCGATCGGGCGGGGGAAGTGGGGATGCCGCTGGTGTTCGCCTCGCGCGCCAGTTATCTCGATGATATCGACCTTATTCGCCCGGATAATATGCAGGCCGCGCAGATCGTCACCGAGCATCTGATTCGCCGCGGGCATCAGCGCATTGCCTGGCTGGGGGGGCAAAGTTCTTCGTTGACGCGCGCGGAACGAGTGGGTGGCTACTGCGCCACGCTGCTGAAATATGGCCTGCCGTTTCACAGCGAATGGGTGGTGGAGTGCGAGTCTAGCCAGAAGCTGGCGGCGGAAGCCATGACCGCGCTGCTGCACAAGAACCCGACGATCACCGCCGTCTTATGCTACAACAACGTGATTGCCACCGGGGCATGGTTTGGCCTGATGCGGGCCGGGCGGCAGAGCGGTGAAGACAGCGTGGAAAGCTATTTTGAACAGCGGGTGGCGCTGGCGGCCTTTGCCGAAGTGCCGGAGAGTGCGCTGGATGATGTCCCGCTTACCTGGGTTACCACCCCGGCGAGAGAGATGGGACAAAGCCTGGCCGAGTGTATCCTGCGTCGTCTGGAAAAGGGGCCGATGGCCGCGAGAAACCAGATTATGCCCCCGCGGCTGGTCACCCGAAAATAGCCCCCCGAAAGGGGCTATCGGCAACATTATTATTGTGGCGCGAGCGGAGGAACGACCCCTGCAGGCGCGTCGTCGTCAGGCGCGGCATCCGGGGCTGTCGGCAGCGTCCAGCCAAACATGCCGGCAAACTCGTCCAGCGGCATTTTCTGCCCGTTCAGCGTGACCTGGCCGTCGGCATATTGCAGGCTGGAAGTGATGGCATTGTCTTCCATCGTGGTGATGCGGAACATCTGCCCCATGGCCGCCAGACCTTTCACCTGCTGGTCCGCCAGCTTCGCGGCATCCGCCGGCTGGTAGCCCTCGAGACCGGCAATCTGGGTCATCAAGGCGGTCGCCATATCAACCGGGATCACCAGTTTGCTATCGAGCGATTTGACGCCGCTGTCCACTTCATCCGCCAGCGTTTTCGGCTCAGTCGTGGTCAGCGCCGGGTCTTTCAGCAGGATAGACATGTTAAAGGTGCTTTCCCCCCTGGCGTTACGCCAGCTCAGCGGGGCAATGGTCAGAGACGGGTTACCTTTCAGCAGAATCGGCAGCGCCTTGAAGAAGGTTTCGCTCAGCGCTTGCTGGTACAGCTCGGGATTCTGGGTCAGCTCCGGTTTAGCCATCAGCGCCTGCGCTTCGGCATGATACTGCTGGCTGAACTGATGCCACGCCTGGCCATCGAGATTAGCCAGTTTCACCGTCAGCTTGCCGCTGCCAATATCCTGGTTCTGCAGCTTGAGGCTGTTGACGGTGTAATCCAGCTGGCTGTTAATCGCTTTGCCATCTTCCGTCAGCGAGGACTGGCCGTCGATGTTCATCCCTTCCAGCAGGGCCAGCTCTTTACCTTCAATACCGATTGACAGTTTCTCCAGCGAGACCTTCTGCTTGCCGATACGCTCGTCGAAGCGGGTCATTTCGGTTGCGCCGTCGGTTGTCAGGTTATTGAAGTTCAGCTGCACTTTCTGATTATATTCGTTGAGCGCGTTAATCTGCCCGCTGTCCGCCTTGCCGCTCAGGCTCACTGTCTTGCCCCCGGCATCGGCGTTGAGCTGGAACTGACCGCCGCTGAAGGTGATTTTTTCATCGCCTTTGGCGTAGTCCAGCGGTTTCAGGTCGATAGCCGACTGGCTGTCGCCGCTGTAGGCAATCCGGGTATCGATAACAAACGGCGATTCGCCTTTCGCAATATCAAACAGCGCCTTGCTGGCCTCGTTATTGACCAGCGTGGTTTTCACTGAGGCCATCGCGGGAACGATATTGCCGGATTTCAGCGCCGCCAGCGGGAAAGGGCCGTGATCGACGACTTCGTCAAGCACCAGACTCTGTCCGGCGGCAAGCCAGCTGTTCTCTTTACCGGCCACCGGCTTCACCACCAGCTGCAGATGGCTGCTGAACAGGCCGCGCTGATAGTTTTGCCACGCCAGCTCGACGCCGGCTTCCGGGGCGCTACTCTGCAGCTGCGTATTCGCCTGCTGCATCACATCGGCGAGGCGATTTTCCAGCTGTTTTCCTGTGTACCAGGCTCCGCCTGTCCAGACCACGCCCAGAGCCACGATAATTCCTGCTGCGACCAGCGATTTCTTCATAGCATTTGTCCATAAATGAAACCAGGCGGAGCAAGCCGCCTGGTCATGTTGTCATGATGAGTGGAAGTCTAGCAACTGCGACTCAAAAGTTCAGTAACTTACTTGAGCTTATTGAACACGCGCGCCAGACGACCGGTCCCGCTGACCTGCACCGGGGACTCATTGCAGGCAATAAAGGCCGATTCGCCCGGTTGCAGAGTCAGGCGCTGCTCGCCTTTACGGATAACGGCATTGCCGTCGACACAGAAGATAATGGCCGCGCTATCCTGCGCGAGGGTGGACTCCTGCGCCGACAGATCGTGGAGGGAGAAAGCAAAATCGTCTACCGGGATCGGGAAATCCAGCTCCGCCTCGTGTTTCTGCGGTTGCGTCAGCAGCTCGCCGGCCGGTTTAGCCACGAACTTCACATTGGCAACCAGTTCCGGAATGTCGATGTATTTCGGCGTCAGCCCCGCGCGCAGCACGTTATCCGAGTTGGCCATCACTTCCAGCGCCACGCCCTGCAGGTAAGCGTGCGGGGTTTCGGCAAACAGGAACATCGCCTCGCCTGGGTTCAGCTTCACTACATTCAGCAGCAGAGGAGAGAACAGGCCGCTATCGTCCGGGTAGAATTCGGCGATCAGGCGGATAGTCTGCCACGGTTCGCCCTGCTGGTTATCCAGCGCCGTTTGCAGCACGCGTAACGCATGGGCTTTTTCTTCGCCCTGCATATTCAGCAGGCCGGCGAACAGCTGGCTTAACCGATCGGCGTCCGGTTGGCTCAAAAACTCGCCGATAGCCGGGTGCGCGCTGGCGACCGGCTGCAGCAATGTGGCGATGTCAGCGAACTCGCGGAAAGCGTTCATCGCCAGGAACGGCGTCAGGGCAAAAACCAGCTCCGGCTTGTGGTTCGGATCTTTATAGTTGCGCTCGGCGGCAGAGAGGGGAATACCGGCGGCATTCTCTTTGGCGAAGCCAATCTCCGAGGCCTGCTTGTTCGGGTGAACCTGAATGGACAATGGTTGGGCGGCGCACAGTACTTTAAACAGGAACGGCAGTTCGCCGAAACGCTGCGCGACCTTGTCGCCGAGCAGGGCGGATTTATCGCTATCAATAACGTCGCGCAGCGATTGCGCTTTGCCGCTGGCGTCGAGAACCTGCGAGCTGCTCTTCGGATGCGCGCCCATCCACAGCTCTGCCATCGGCAGGTTATCCGGGTTGGCGATCCCATACAGTTCCGTTAAAGCGGTGTGACTTCCCCAGGCGTAGTTCTGCACTGAGTTAATGAGCTTCTGCATTCTCAATCCCTGTTTCCACTTGTTAGTTATCGCTCTATTAAACCAGCAAATCGCCGGGAAGCAACTGCTGAAAGAAAAAGTCGTCCTTGTCTCAGTTTTTGTTAAAAATTTGTGTAAAATTGATCGACTCGCTTTTCTACAGGCAAATGGAGCGTCTGCCTGAAATATAATCAGCCAAGCAGTAAGTGAGAGCACAATGTCGAATAAACCGTTTGTTTATCAGGATCCTTTTCCCCTTAAAAAGGATGACACCGAGTATTATCTCCTCAGTCGTGATTACGTCTCTGTCGCCGAATTCGCCGGCCAGGAAGTCCTTAAGGTTGAACCCCAGGCGCTGACCCTTCTGGCACAGCACGCTTTCCACGACGCCTCCTTTATGTTGCGCCCGGCGCACCAGCAGCAGGTTGCCGATATCCTCAACGACCCGGAAGCCAGCGAAAACGACAAATACGTCGCGCTGCAGTTTCTGCGCAACTCTGATATCGCCGCCAAAGGCATTTTGCCGACCTGCCAGGATACCGGCACCGCTATCATCATGGGCAAAAAAGGCCAGCGCGTGTGGACCGGCGGCGGCGATGAAGCCGCGCTGGCGCAGGGGGTCTATAACACCTATATCCAGGACAA
>NZ_JBJDNH010000041.1:0-11528 GCF_044900465.1 Klebsiella sp. NPDC088457
GTTCGCAGCCGGAGCTGATCTTCATCGCCACCGGTTCTGAAGTGGAGCTGGCGGTTGCCGCGTGGGACAAACTGACGGCCGAAGGGGTGAAGGCGAGGGTGGTCTCCATGCCGTCCACCGACGCGTTCGACAAGCAGGACGCGGCGTACCGTGAATCGGTGCTGCCGAAAGCGGTCTCCGCTCGTGTGGCCGTTGAAGCGGGTATCGCCGACTACTGGTTTAAATACGTCGGCCTGAACGGCGCCATCGTTGGCATGACCACCTTCGGTGAGTCTGCGCCGGCGGAGCTGCTGTTCGCAGAGTTTGGCTTCACCGTTGACAACGTGGTGGCGAAAGCGAAAGCGCTGCTGTAATCGTTAATCGTCCGCTTAGCCGGGCGGTAACGACTGAATAAGCCGGGGATTTCCCCGGCTTTTTTTGTCGCCGTTATTCCCGATGCCCGCCGCTAGATTGCGTATTATTCCAACCAAAATGTGATGTATGTCAGATAACTCACTTCTTCCGCTGGACAGACATTCCTTTTATTCCTCGTTTGGCTTATTCTAGCTGAAGCGTTTCAGTCGTTTAAATGTTCGACAATTAATCAATCAGTCGCAGTTTGCGACGGGTAAGGTTTCCCTTAGAGCGTTGCTGGATTACTCTGTCAGCCATCTCAAATCAGGGACAACCTTGCAGGAGACCTATGACCATACGCATCGCGATTAATGGCTTCGGTCGCATAGGGCGCAACGTGGTTCGCGCGTTATATGAATCCGGGCGTCGTGCGGAAATTACCGTGGTGGCAATCAACGAGCTGGCGGATGCGGCGGGCATCGCGCATTTGTTGAAATATGACACCAGCCATGGGCGCTTTGCCTGGGATGTTCGCCAGGAGAGAGAACAGCTGTATGTCGGCGATGATGCGATTCGCCTGCTACACGAGCCTTCGATAGCGGCGCTACCTTGGCAGGAGCTGGCGGTTGATATTGTTCTTGATTGTACCGGCGTTTACGGTAGCCGTGAGCATGGCGAAGCCCATCTTCAGGCTGGGGCAAAGAAAGTGCTCTTTTCCCATCCCGGCAGCAGCGATCTCGACGCAACCGTTGTTTTTGGCGTGAACGATGATGAGTTGCGTACAGAGCACCGTATTGTCTCCAACGCCTCCTGCACCACCAACTGCATTATCCCGGTCATCAAGCTGTTAGATGATGCCTATGGCATTGAGTCAGGAACGGTCACAACTATCCACTCTGCCATGCACGACCAGCAGGTGATCGATGCCTATCATCCGGACCTGCGCCGTACCCGCGCGGCCAGCCAGTCGATCATTCCGGTTGATACCAAACTTGCGGCGGGGATTACGCGAATTTTCCCGCAGTTTAATGACCGTTTTGAAGCGATTGCGGTCCGCGTACCGACGATTAATGTGACGGCGATCGACCTTAGCGTGACGGTCAAAAAACCGGTAAAGGCCAATGAAGTCAACCAGTTGCTGCAAAAATCAGCACAAGGTGCATTTCATGGTATAGTTGACTATACGGAAATACCGTTAGTCTCGATAGATTTTAACCACGACCCGCACAGCGCCATCGTGGATGGCACCCAAACCCGGGTCAGTGGCGCTCACCTGATCAAGACATTGGTCTGGTGCGATAATGAATGGGGCTTTGCTAACCGGATGCTCGACACGACGTTAGCGATGGCTGCTATTGGTTTCAGGTGAGACATCCCTGCGTAACATCGTTCACGATGGTGCGTATGGCGTCTGCAAAACTTTAAGAATCATTGAGAGGATTCACCATGTCTGTAATTAAGATGACCGATCTGGATCTGGCTGGTAAACGCGTTTTTATCCGTGCTGATCTGAACGTACCAGTTAAAGACGGGAAAGTAACCAGCGACGCGCGTATCCGTGCTTCTCTGCCGACCATTGAGCTGGCTCTGAAACAGGGTGCTAAAGTGATGGTCACTTCTCACCTGGGTCGTCCGACCGAAGGCGAGTACAACGAAGAATTCTCTCTGCTGCCGGTTGTTAATTACCTGAAAGACAAACTGTCTAACCCGGTACGTCTGGTTAAAGATTACCTGGATGGCGTGGAAGTTGCCGCTGGTGAACTGGTTGTTCTGGAAAACGTTCGCTTTAACAAAGGCGAGAAGAAAGACGACGAAGCGCTGTCTAAAAAATACGCGGCGCTGTGCGACGTGTTCGTCATGGACGCCTTCGGTACTGCCCACCGTGCGCAGGCATCTACCCACGGTATCGGTAAATTCGCCGACGTCGCTTGCGCCGGTCCGCTGCTGGCGGCAGAACTCGACGCGCTGGGTAAAGCGCTGAAAGAGCCGGCTCGCCCGATGGTCGCCATCGTCGGTGGTTCTAAAGTCTCCACCAAACTGACCGTTCTGGACTCCCTGTCTAAAATCGCTGACCAGCTGATCGTCGGTGGCGGTATCGCCAACACCTTCGTTGCCGCTCAGGGCCACAACGTCGGTAAATCCCTGTACGAAGCTGACCTGGTTGACGAAGCGAAACGTCTGCTGACCACCTGCGATATCCCGGTTCCGACCGATGTTCGCGTGGCCACCGAGTTCTCCGAAACGGCGACCGCCACCCTGAAATCTGTCAACGATATTAAAGATGACGAGCAGATTCTGGATCTGGGCGACGTTTCTGCACAGAAACTGGCTGATATCCTGAAAAACGCCAAAACTATTCTGTGGAATGGCCCGGTTGGCGTATTCGAATTCCCGAACTTCCGTAAAGGTACTGAAATCGTGGCTAACGCCATCGCCGATAGCGAAGGTTTCTCCATCGCCGGCGGCGGCGACACCCTGGCGGCGATTGACCTGTTCGGTATTGCGGACAAAATTTCCTACATCTCCACTGGCGGCGGCGCATTCCTCGAATTCGTGGAAGGCAAAGTCCTGCCAGCAGTAGCAATGCTTGAAGAGCGCGCTAAGAAGTAAGTTTGATCAGGCGGGAAATTCCCGCCTGTTTTTCAAATCACATTCAATTTGTTGCTCTAAATAATTCGTGTTGCCGGAGGTCGGCGACACCGCGAATCCCAGGCACTCAGGTGACCCGGGTAAACGAGGACAGCCAAACTACGGCGGCACGAGTTATGACGAGCTGAAACGGCCGAAGATACAGGACTACGTAACATGTCTAAAATTTTTGATTTCGTAAAACCTGGCGTGATCACTGGTGATGACGTTCAGAAAGTGTTCCAGGTAGCTAAAGAAAACAACTTCGCTCTGCCAGCGGTTAACTGCGTGGGCACTGACTCCATCAACGCCGTTCTGGAAGCCGCTGCAAAAGCGAAAGCTCCGGTTATCGTTCAGTTCTCCAACGGCGGCGCCGCGTTCATCGCAGGCAAAGGCGTGAAAACCGACGTTCCGCAGGGCGCTGCAATCCTGGGGGCTATCTCTGGCGCACATCATGTTCACCAGATGGCTGAACACTACGGCGTGCCGGTTATCCTGCACACCGACCACTGCGCGAAGAAACTGCTGCCGTGGATCGACGGTCTGCTGGACGCGGGTGAAAAACACTACGCTGCCACCGGCAAACCGCTGTTCTCTTCTCACATGATCGACCTCTCTGAAGAGTCTCTGCACGAAAACATCGAAATTTGCTCTAAATATCTCGCGCGCATGGCCAAACTGGACATGACTCTGGAAATCGAACTGGGCTGCACCGGTGGCGAAGAAGACGGCGTGGATAACAGCCACATGGACGCTTCTGCTCTGTACACCCAGCCGGAAGACGTTGATTACGCGTACACTGAACTGAGCAAAATCAGCCCGCGTTTCACCATCGCGGCTTCCTTCGGTAACGTACACGGCGTGTACAAACCGGGTAACGTGGTTCTGACCCCGACTATCCTGCGCGACTCTCAGGAATACGTTTCTAAGAAACACAACCTGCCGCACAACAGCCTGAACTTCGTATTCCACGGTGGTTCCGGTTCTTCTGCTCAGGAAATCAAAGACTCCGTTAGCTACGGCGTGATCAAAATGAACATCGATACCGATACCCAATGGGCAACCTGGGACGGTATCCTGCAGTACTACAAAACTAACGAAGCTTACCTGCAGGGCCAGCTGGGCAACCCGAAAGGCGAAGACCAGCCGAACAAGAAATACTACGATCCGCGCGTATGGCTGCGCGCTGCCCAGACCTCCATGGTGACGCGTCTGGAACAGGCATTCAAAGAACTGAATGCGGTTGACGTTCTGTAAGAAAATTCTGTTTCTTACCCACAAGCCCGCTGATTAGCGGGCTTTTTCATATCGAAGCAATACGATATTCTGCCGAGAAATTGTGATCAACTTGGCAAAACATGCACTTATTGTTTACCCTTAACCTACCTGCCGTTTTGCAGGCCTGGTTTTTATTCCCCTTCGGGTATTCATAAGGAATGTTAAATGGAAGATTTGAATGTTGTCGACAGCATAAATGGTGCGGGAACCTGGCTGGTCCGCAACCAGGCGCTGCTGCTGAGCTATGCCGTCAACATCGTTGCGGCGTTAGCCATTATCATTATCGGGATGATTGTGGCGCGCATCGTCTCAAACACGGTTAACCGCCTGATGCTGGCGCGTAAGATTGACGCCACCGTTGCCGATTTTCTCTCCGCCCTGGTGCGTTATGCCGTTATCGCGTTCACCCTGATTGCCGCATTGGGCCGTGTCGGCGTACAGACGGCCTCGGTGATTGCCGTACTCGGTGCCGCCGGTTTAGCCGTTGGTCTGGCGCTGCAAGGTTCACTGTCTAACCTCGCCGCTGGCGTACTGCTGGTGATGTTCCGCCCGTTCCGCGCCGGTGAATACGTTGATCTCGGCGGCGTTGCCGGTACCGTGCTGAGCGTGCAGATTTTCTCCACCACCATGCGTACCGCTGACGGTAAAATCGTGGTCATCCCGAACGGGAAAATTATCGCCGGCAATATCATTAACTTCTCCCGTGAACCGGTACGTCGCAACGAGTTTATCATCGGCGTCTCCTACGATGCCGACATCGATAAAGTCAAACAGCTGCTGATGAACATCATCGAATCGGAAGATCGTATCCTCAAGGATCGCGAAATGACCGTGCGCCTGAATGAGCTGGGGGCCTCCTCGGTGAACTACGTGGTACGCGTCTGGAGCCAGAGCAGCGATCTGCAAAGCGTTTACTGGGATGTGCTGGAGCGCATTAAGCGCGATTTTGACGCCAACGGCATCAGCTTCCCGTACCCGCAGATGGACGTGCACGTGGTTCGTCCACAGGAAAAAGAAGCGGAGTAATACAGCCGTTTATCGACAAGGCCAGCGCTGCTGGCCTTTATTGTTTTTATGTTATTAGCCAATCTTATTAATGATTAAAATTATCAATTTCCTCTAATGATTTTAGCGCGTTATATTCATCTGCATTAACGACCTCATCGGAAAATCCAACATGTTATCGTATTACTTTCAGGGGCTTGCCCTGGGAGCGGCTATGATTTTGCCGCTTGGTCCGCAAAACGCCTTTGTGATGAATCAGGGCATTCGTCGTCAGTATCATTTAATGATTGCGTTGCTGTGCGCGGTGAGCGACCTGGTGCTTATTTGCGCCGGTATTTTTGGCGGCAGCGCGCTGCTGATGCAGTCGCCGTGGCTGCTGGCGCTGGTGACCTGGGGAGGCGTGGCCTTTCTGCTATGGTACGGCTTTGGCGCGCTGAAAACGGCGTGGAGTAGCAACCTGGAACTGGCCAGCGCGGAGGTAATGAAGCAGGGGCGCTGGAAAATTATCGTCACCATGCTGGCGGTGACCTGGCTTAATCCCCACGTCTATCTCGATACCTTTGTGGTGCTGGGTAGCCTGGGCGGCCAGCTTGCCGTCGAGCCGAAGCGCTGGTTTGCGCTGGGGACCATCAGCGCGTCGTTCCTGTGGTTTTTTGGCCTGGCGCTGCTGGCGGCCTGGCTGGCGCCGCGTTTGCGCACCGCGCGCGCGCAGCGGGTGATTAACGTGCTGGTGGGGCTGGTGATGTGGTTTATCGCGCTGCAGCTGGCAAAGGACGGTCTATTACATCTCCAGACCTTATTGAACTAAGCGTTGTCCGATGGACTTTCGCCGCATACGCGTTAAGCTTGCAGGCATGCGTCCGCGTATGGACGACCAATGTAAGATGGAGAAACGACAGTGAAGTTAAAACTCATGGCCCTGGCGGCAGCAATCGGATTTAGCGCAATGGCAGTGCAGGCAAATGAATTGCCGAATGGCCCACACATTGTGACTTCAGGTACCGCCAGCGTGGCGGCGGTTCCTGATATCGCCACCCTGGCGATTGAAGTTAACGTCGCGGCGAAAGATGCGGCCTCGGCGAAGAAGCAAGCCGATGAGCGCGTGGCGCAGTACCTCTCTTTCCTGGAAAAGAACGGTATTGCCAAAAAAGATATTAATTCAGCCAACCTGCGTACCCAGCCTGATTACGATTATCAGAATGGCAAAAGCATCCTGAAAGGCTACCGCGCGGTGCGCACCGTTGAGGTGACGTTGCGCCAGCTGGACAAGCTGAATGGTCTGCTGGACGGCGCGTTAAAGGCCGGTCTGAACGAAGTACGCTCCGTTTCGTTAGGCGTTGCGCAACCGGATACCTACAAAGACAAAGCGCGTAAAGCGGCAATTGATGACGCCGTGCATCAGGCGCAGGAACTGGCGTCAGGCTTCCACAGCAAGCTGGGACCGGTCTATAGCGTGCGCTATCATGTCTCCAACTATCAGCCGAGCCCGATGGTGCGGATGATGAAAGCCGCCGATGCCGCCCCGGTTTCCGCACAGGAAACCTACGAGCAGGCGACCATTCAGTTTGACGATCAGGTCGATGTGGTCTTTGAACTGCAGCCGGGTCAGCCCGCATCAGCGCCTGCGGCACCGGCGAAACAGCCCGAAGCGGCGCAGTAAGTCAGCAAATAAACAAGCCACTTCATCGGAAGTGGCTTTTTTTATCGCTCGCGCTTAGTCCTGGCGCAGCACCTTGTGACCGTAGTCGATCAGCGCATCGGTCACCCGGCGCATCATCCGGCTTTCCGGTGCGAAGCGGTGCCAGTAGAGCATCCGCCGCTGAAACAGCCCCGGCGTCAAATCGATAAGCTCACCGCTGTTCAGCTCTTTTTCAATCTGCAGATGCGGGATCATACAGCAGGTGGTCCCCTGACGTGCGAGCTGTACAAAGGCTTCCGAAGAGTTAACGATATGGCAAGGCACGCTGCCCGGCGGCAGGTCGAAGTTCTGCTGTAGAAACGCCTGATGCATATCATCCAGATGATCGAAGGCGACAACCGGCGCTTTGAGCAGCGCTGAGCGGGTGACGCCATTGGGGAAGTAGCGTTGCGCAAACTCTTTCGAGGCGACGAACAGATAGTCCAGTGCCCCGAGCTGATCGACGAGGCAGCTTGGCAGCGCCTGCGGCTGGATACTCACCGCGCCGACCACTTCGCCGCGGCGTAGGCGCTCCTGAGTACGGGTTTCATCTTCCACCTGCAAATTGAGGCGGATAGGGGAGTCGGAAAGTACGCTGGACAGCGCGGGCAGCAGCCAGGTGGCCAGACTGTCGGCGTTAACCGCCAGCGACAGCAGCAGCGGCGTGGAGCCGGTCTGCTCATCGCCCAGCCACTCCTCTTCCAGCAGCTCAACCTGACGCAGCAGGGCCAACAGTTTCTGGCCTTGTTCGGTCGGACGCGGCGGCACGGTACGGACCAGCAGCGGCTGCCCGAACATATTTTCCAGCTGTTTAATACGCTGAGAGACGGCGGACTGTGTAATGCATAGCTTCTGCGCGGCGCGCTCAAACCCACGTTCTCTTATCACCGCGTCCAGCGCCTGTAGTGTTCTGTAGTCCGGTCGTTTCATTATTCTGGCGTACCCCTATCACTTTTCATTACCTCGCACTATGACATAAATTCGTTTTTGATGAAGATGAAAAATGGTCTGCTTAGTTGTGTGACCCCACCGCAGGGACAATTCCCCGCCTGGTGTTCTATAATGCGCCACAGGTATTCACATCTCGGACCATAATCATGACGCAAGATGAACTGAAAAAAGCAGTAGGCTGGGCGGCATTGCAATATGTACAACCGGGCACCATCGTCGGTGTCGGTACCGGCTCCACGGCCGCGCATTTTATCGATGCGCTGGGCACCATGAAAGGGCAGATTGAAGGCGCGGTCTCCAGCTCCGATGCTTCCACCGAAAAACTGAAAGGCCTTGGCATCCCGGTTTTCGATCTCAATAGCGTTGACCGTCTGGGGATTTACGTTGACGGCGCCGATGAGATTAACGGCCATATGCAGATGATTAAAGGCGGCGGCGCGGCGTTAACCCGCGAGAAGATTATCGCCTCGGTGGCGGACAAGTTTATCTGCATAGCCGACGCCTCCAAGCAGGTTGATATTCTTGGTACGTTCCCGCTGCCGGTGGAAGTGATTCCGATGGCGCGCAGCGCCGTGGCGCGTCAGCTGGTGAAGCTGGGCGGCCGTCCGGAGTATCGTCAGGGCGTGGTGACCGACAACGGCAACGTGATTCTTGACGTCTTCGGCCTGGAAATTCTGGATGCCGTCGCGCTGGAAAATACCATCAACGGTATTCCTGGCGTTGTCACCGTCGGGCT
Source organism: Klebsiella sp. NPDC088457 (assembly GCF_044900465.1). Taxonomy (NCBI): domain Bacteria; kingdom Pseudomonadati; phylum Pseudomonadota; class Gammaproteobacteria; order Enterobacterales; family Enterobacteriaceae; genus Klebsiella; species Klebsiella sp. NPDC088457. Next base: position 8,610 of record NZ_JBJDNH010000041.1, read on the forward strand.
GTTTGCCAACCGCGGGGCTGATGTGGCACTCATCGGTACCGCCGATGGTGTAAAAACCATCGTAAAATAATCTGGATCGAGGGAGCGAGCGGCTCCCTCGCAAATATTTTTTCTCCTGGCTGAATTTAGTGACTTCTGTCACATTTATGCAACCAGTATTAGTAACAATCTACCTTTTCCCCGCTTTCTGGTGTTTTGTCCTGCCATTTCCCTCTGAGTGATATTTCTTCAGGTCGCCGACGCAAACGTTCATATTGCCGCGATAGTTTTTTTTGATATGTTGCTGGAAGAACTTTCGTTCCGCACGACATCAGATAAGACAAAACAGGACGGGGAAATGGCTAAGGTATCACTGGAAAAAGACAAGATTAAGTTTCTGCTGGTTGAAGGTGTGCATCAGAAAGCGCTGGAGAACCTCCGCGCGGCAGGCTACACCAACATTGAATTTCACAAAGGCGCGCTGGACAGCGAGGAGCTGAAAGCGTCGATCCGTGATGCCCATTTCATTGGCCTGCGTTCCCGTACTCATCTGACTGAAGAGATCTTCGCCGCGGCGGAAAAACTGGTGGCGGTTGGCTGTTTCTGTATCGGCACCAACCAGGTGGACTTAAACGCGGCGGCGAAACGCGGGATCCCGGTGTTCAACGCCCCGTTCTCGAATACCCGCTCCGTGGCGGAGCTGGTGATTGGCGAGCTGCTGCTGATGCTGCGCGGCGTGCCGGAAGCCAATGCCAAAGCGCACCGCGGCGTGTGGAACAAACTGGCGGTCGGGAGTTTCGAGGCGCGTGGTAAAAAGCTGGGGATTATCGGCTACGGGCACATCGGCACGCAGCTGGGTATTCTGGCGGAATCGCTGGGTATGCACGTTTATTTCTATGATATCGAAAGCAAACTGCCGCTGGGCAACGCCACTCAGGTTCAACACCTCTCCGACCTGCTGAACATGAGCGACGTGGTGAGCCTGCATGTGCCGGAAAATGCCTCCACCAAAAATATGATGGGTGCAGAAGAGCTGGCGCTGATGAAACCCGGCGCGCTGCTGATCAACGCCTCTCGCGGTACGGTGGTGGATATCCCGGCGCTGTGCGATGCCCTGGCGCGTAAGCATCTGGCGGGCGCGGCGATTGATGTGTTCCCGACCGAACCGGCCACCAACAGCGACCCGTTCACCTCGCCGCTGTGCGAGTTCGACAACGTAATCCTGACGCCGCACATCGGTGGCTCTACCCAGGAAGCGCAGGAGAATATCGGTCTGGAAGTGGCGGGCAAGCTGGCAAAGTATTCCGACAACGGTTCGACGCTCTCGGCGGTTAACTTCCCGGAAGTTTCTCTGCCGCTGCACGGCGGGCGCCGTTTGCTGCACATCCATGAAAACCGTCCGGGCGTGCTGACCGCAATCAACCAGATTTTTGCCACTCAGGGCATCAACATCGCGGCGCAGTATCTGCAAACCACGCCGCAGATGGGCTATGTGGTTATCGATATTGAGGCGGAAGAGGATGTGGCGCAACAGGCGCTGCAGGCGATGAAAGCCATTCCTGGCACCATCCGCGCGCGTCTGCTGTTCTGATTCGTCGAAAGGATCCCTGCGGGGATCCCTTTAACTGATGAATCAATCTCTGCTTAATTTCACGCCATTACTCTGATAGTGGGCGGGAGGTATACCTCTGCCAACGTGGCGATAGGCTTTGATGTGCAGGTGTGGCTGAATGTAAGCCGTAATCCGTACCACAACCCTGGCCACTTTTTCCAGCAGATGGCGCCGGCACCGATCTTCCTGTTAAGCGGTTGGCATCACAGAGCACTAAAGACGTCGGGCGGCAAATAAGCTACGCCCACTGCCACAGTTTTGCGGGCGTTATCACCGCGGGCAGCGGGATATCCCACTGCTCCGCGGGCAGTGCCTCGACCTGCTGGCAGTCATGGGCATAGCCGACAGGCTGCAGGCGATAGCGCTGCCAGTTTTGCAATGTCCGGTCGTAAAATCCGCCGCCCATCCCCAGACGCTGCCCGGAGGCATCAAAAGCGACGAGCGGGACGATCAGTACGTCCAGTTGGCTCAGCGGCAAGACGTCGCGTACATCAAGCTTCGGCTCGTGAATTCGCAACCGGTTCAGCACCAGCTCGCTATGCGGATGGTAGTGCAAAAACAGCAGGTTTCCCGGACTAAAAGGGTGGAGCACGGGGAGATAGACCCGCTTGCCGGCTCGCCACAGCTGGTCGATCAGCGGCTGGGTATCGAGTTCGCCATCAAAGGATAGAAACAGCGCGACGGTGCGTGCCATCACCATCGGCGGGTAGGCCATCATTCGATCCGCGCCCTGTTGGGCGAACTGCCGCTGCTGTTCTGGCGTCAGCGCGCGTCGACGCTGGCGAATCTGCTGACGAATCTGTTGCCGGTTGGCCTGAGTATCAAAAATTTGGGTCATGATCGATCGCCTGCTTTGGCATTATCACGGCATGGCGTGAGCCTGGTATGCATGTAGGCGTAGTGTAATACACAAGGAGTGAAATGCTGAAGATGAAGCCGTGAGGGATGAAACGAAAAAGAAAGGGAATCTCCGAGATGCCGCCGCAGGCTGTAACCCTTGAACCCTTGGTTCAAGGTGAATGCGTCGTCACAGTTTTAAGGCTTCTCGGACGGACCGAGCATGCTCACCAACCGTGGAGCGCCACATTCTTGTGGTATGAAATATCGGCTCAGGGGACTGGCCCGCTTGCAAACATCTCAGAGAAATTTTGTTCTTGCGATTACTCTAACACAGTTAACGGCAAAGTGTTATTCAAACTTCGGCCCGGTTCTTTCGCTTATGCGACCTTGCTCAAGCAACGCTTGTTCGATGGTCTGCTGAAGCATCCGAATACGCTGCTCCATGCTGGAAGCGTAATCGCGGGTTTTCGCTTTTTCCTGAGTCAACT